>NZ_CP018866.1:4892500-4895000 GCF_002250055.1 Sutcliffiella cohnii | reverse complement strand
TTGGCAGTGTGGAATCAGGAACTTCGGTACTATATTTCCCTCGCCATCACAGCTCAGCCTTTAGGATAAGCGGATTTGCCTACTTATCCAGCCTAACTGCTTGGACGCGCATATCCAACAGCGCGCTTACCCTATCCTCCTGCGTCCCTCCATCGCTCAAACGGAATGAGGTGGTACAGGAATATCAACCTGTTATCCATCGCCTACGCCTTTCGGCCTCGGCTTAGGTCCCGACTAACCCTGAGCGGACGAGCCTTCCTCAGGAAACCTTAGGCATTCGGTGGAAGGGATTCTCACCCTTCTTTCGCTACTCATACCGGCATTCTCACTTCTAAGCGCTCCACCAGTCCTTACGGTCTAGCTTCAACGCCCTTAGAACGCTCTCCTACCACTGTTCGTAAGAACAGTCCGCAGCTTCGGTGATACGTTTAGCCCCGGTACATTTTCGGCGCAGAGTCACTCGACCAGTGAGCTATTACGCACTCTTTAAATGGTGGCTGCTTCTAAGCCAACATCCTGGTTGTCTAAGCAACTCCACATCCTTTTCCACTTAACGTATACTTTGGGACCTTAGCTGGCGGTCTGGGCTGTTTCCCTCTTGACTACGGATCTTATCACTCGCAGTCTGACTCCTGAGAAACAAGTCTTTGGCATTCGGAGTTTGACTGAATTCGGTAATCCGATGAGGACCCCTAGTCCAATCAGTGCTCTACCTCCAAGACTCTTTACTCAAGGCTAGCCCTAAAGCTATTTCGGAGAGAACCAGCTATCTCCAGGTTCGATTGGAATTTCTCCGCTACCCACACCTCATCCCCGCACTTTTCAACGTGCGTGGGTTCGGGCCTCCATTCAGTGTTACCTGAACTTCACCCTGGACATGGGTAGATCACCTGGTTTCGGGTCTACGACCACGTACTATGACGCCCTATTCAGACTCGCTTTCGCTACGGCTCCGTCTCATCAACTTAACCTTGCACGTAATCGTAACTCGCCGGTTCATTCTACAAAAGGCACGCTATCACCCATTAACGGGCTCTAACTACTTGTAGGCACACGGTTTCAGGATCTTTTCACTCCCCTTCCGGGGTGCTTTTCACCTTTCCCTCACGGTACTGGTTCACTATCGGTCACTAGGGAGTATTTAGCCTTGGGAGATGGTCCTCCCAGCTTCCGACGGGATTTCTCGTGTCCCGCCGTACTCAGGATCCACTCAAGAGAGAACGAGGTTTCAACTACAGGGTTTTTACCTTCTATGACAGACCTTTCCAGGTCGCTTCGTTTACCCCGTTCTTTTGTAACTCCGTATAGAGTGTCCTACAACCCCAAGAGGCAAGCCTCTTGGTTTGGGCTAATTCCGTTTCGCTCGCCGCTACTCAGGAAATCGCGTTTGCTTTCTCTTCCTCCGGGTACTTAGATGTTTCAGTTCCCCGGGTCTGCCTTCCATACCCTATGTATTCAGGTAAGGATACTACTCCATTACGAGCAGTGGGTTTCCCCATTCGGAAATCTCTGGATCAAAGCTTACTTACAGCTCCCCAAAGCATATCGGTGTTAGTCCCGTCCTTCATCGGCTCCTAGTGCCAAGGCATCCACCGTGCGCCCTTAATAACTTAACCATGTGCTAATTAAATTAGCGGTTTTCGATAACAGCGAATTGTTATCATTAGAAAATTACTAAGATGAACGATACTTGTGAATGTATCTTGATTACTTATATTATCTAGTTTTCAAAGAACATGGCTACTGACTTCAATCACATCGTGATTAGCTTCGTAGCTTAACCTTCATGCTACTCTTGCTGCTTAAGGAATCCATCATCGTGGATTTCACTTGCAGACGCAAGCGCAATATTAATAGAGAGAATGATCTCTCAAAACTAAACAAAACAATGAGCGTGATTTTCCTTAGAAAGGAGGTGATCCAGCCGCACCTTCCGATACGGCTACCTTGTTACGACTTCACCCCAATCATCTGTCCCACCTTAGGCGGCTGGCTCCAAAGGTTACCCCACCGACTTCGGGTGTTACAAACTCTCGTGGTGTGACGGGCGGTGTGTACAAGGCCCGGGAACGTATTCACCGCGGCATGCTGATCCGCGATTACTAGCGATTCCGGCTTCATGTAGGCGAGTTGCAGCCTACAATCCGAACTGAGAACGGTTTTATGGGATTGGCTCGACCTCGCGGTTTTGCTGCCCTTTGTACCGTCCATTGTAGCACGTGTGTAGCCCAGGTCATAAGGGGCATGATGATTTGACGTCATCCCCACCTTCCTCCGGTTTGTCACCGGCAGTCTCCTTAGAGTGCCCAACTAAATGCTGGCAACTAAGAACAAGGGTTGCGCTCGTTGCGGGACTTAACCCAACATCTCACGACACGAGCTGACGACAACCATGCACCACCTGTCACTCTGTCCCCCGAAGGGGAACGCTCTATCTCTAGAGGTGGCAGAGGATGTCAAGACCTGGTAAGGTTCTTCGCGTTGCTTCGAATTAAACCAC
>NZ_CP018866.1:4832500-4890000 GCF_002250055.1 Sutcliffiella cohnii | reverse complement strand
AACCTTTCCCCTTAACCTTCCAGCACCGGGCAGGCGTCAGCCCCTATACTTCGCCTTACGGCTTCGCAGAGACCTGTGTTTTTGCTAAACAGTCGCCTGGGCCTATTCACTGCGGCTCTCTCGGGCTTTAACACCCTAACAGAGCACCCCTTCTCCCGAAGTTACGGGGTCATTTTGCCGAGTTCCTTAACCAGAGTTCTCTCGCTCACCTTAGGATTCTCTCCTCGCCTACCTGTGTCGGTTTGCGGTACGGGCACCATATTCCTCGCTAGAAGCTTTTCTTGGCAGTGTGGAATCAGGAACTTCGGTACTATATTTCCCTCGCCATCACAGCTCAGCCTTTAGGATAAGCGGATTTGCCTACTTATCCAGCCTAACTGCTTGGACGCACATATCCAACAGTGCGCTTACCCTATCCTCCTGCGTCCCTCCATCGCTCAAACGGAATGAGGTGGTACAGGAATATCAACCTGTTATCCATCGCCTACGCCTTTCGGCCTCGGCTTAGGTCCCGACTAACCCTGAGCGGACGAGCCTTCCTCAGGAAACCTTAGGCATTCGGTGGAAGGGATTCTCACCCTTCTTTCGCTACTCATACCGGCATTCTCACTTCTAAGCGCTCCACCAGTCCTTACGGTCTAGCTTCAACGCCCTTAGAACGCTCTCCTACCACTGTTCGTAAGAACAGTCCGCAGCTTCGGTGATACGTTTAGCCCCGGTACATTTTCGGCGCAGAGTCACTCGACCAGTGAGCTATTACGCACTCTTTAAATGGTGGCTGCTTCTAAGCCAACATCCTGGTTGTCTAAGCAA
Source organism: Sutcliffiella cohnii (assembly GCF_002250055.1). Classification (NCBI taxonomy): domain Bacteria; kingdom Bacillati; phylum Bacillota; class Bacilli; order Caryophanales; family Bacillaceae; genus Sutcliffiella; species Sutcliffiella cohnii. The sequence continues at coordinate 4,889,187 of NZ_CP018866.1, read as the reverse complement.
CTCCACATCCTTTTCCACTTAACGTATACTTTGGGACCTTAGCTGGCGGTCTGGGCTGTTTCCCTCTTGACTACGGATCTTATCACTCGCAGTCTGACTCCTGAGAAACAAGTCTTTGGCATTCGGAGTTTGACTGAATTCGGTAATCCGATGAGGACCCCTAGTCCAATCAGTGCTCTACCTCCAAGACTCTTTACTCAAGGCTAGCCCTAAAGCTATTTCGGAGAGAACCAGCTATCTCCAGGTTCGATTGGAATTTCTCCGCTACCCACACCTCATCCCCGCACTTTTCAACGTGCGTGGGTTCGGGCCTCCATTCAGTGTTACCTGAACTTCACCCTGGACATGGGTAGATCACCTGGTTTCGGGTCTACGACCACGTACTATGACGCCCTATTCAGACTCGCTTTCGCTACGGCTCCGTCTCATCAACTTAACCTTGCACGTAATCGTAACTCGCCGGTTCATTCTACAAAAGGCACGCTATCACCCATTAACGGGCTCTAACTACTTGTAGGCACACGGTTTCAGGATCTTTTCACTCCCCTTCCGGGGTGCTTTTCACCTTTCCCTCACGGTACTGGTTCACTATCGGTCACTAGGGAGTATTTAGCCTTGGGAGATGGTCCTCCCAGCTTCCGACGGGATTTCTCGTGTCCCGCCGTACTCAGGATCCACTCAAGAGAGAACGAGGTTTCAACTACAGGGTTTTTACCTTCTATGACAGACCTTTCCAGGTCGCTTCGTTTACCCCGTTCTTTTGTAACTCCGTATAGAGTGTCCTACAACCCCAAGAGGCAAGCCTCTTGGTTTGGGCTAATTCCGTTTCGCTCGCCGCTACTCAGGAAATCGCGTTTGCTTTCTCTTCCTCCGGGTACTTAGATGTTTCAGTTCCCCGGGTCTGCCTTCCATACCCTATGTATTCAGGTAAGGATACTACTCCATTACGAGCAGTGGGTTTCCCCATTCGGAAATCTCTGGATCAAAGCTTACTTACAGCTCCCCAAAGCATATCGGTGTTAGTCCCGTCCTTCATCGGCTCCTAGTGCCAAGGCATCCACCGTGCGCCCTTAATAACTTAACCATGTGCTAATTAAATTAGCGGTTTTTCGATAACAGCGAATTGTTATCATTAGAAAATTACTAAGATGAACGATACTTGTGAATGTATCTTGATTACTTATATTATCTAGTTTTCAAAGAACATATTTAATAGAGAGAATGCTCTCTCAAAACTAAACAAAACAATGAGCGTGATTTTCCTTAGAAAGGAGGTGATCCAGCCGCACCTTCCGATACGGCTACCTTGTTACGACTTCACCCCAATCATCTGTCCCACCTTAGGCGGCTGGCTCCAAAAGGTTACCCCACCGACTTCGGGTGTTACAAACTCTCGTGGTGTGACGGGCGGTGTGTACAAGGCCCGGGAACGTATTCACCGCGGCATGCTGATCCGCGATTACTAGCGATTCCGGCTTCATGTAGGCGAGTTGCAGCCTACAATCCGAACTGAGAACGGTTTTATGGGATTGGCTCGACCTCGCGGTTTTGCTGCCCTTTGTACCGTCCATTGTAGCACGTGTGTAGCCCAGGTCATAAGGGGCATGATGATTTGACGTCATCCCCACCTTCCTCCGGTTTGTCACCGGCAGTCTCCTTAGAGTGCCCAACTAAATGCTGGCAACTAAGAACAAGGGTTGCGCTCGTTGCGGGACTTAACCCAACATCTCACGACACGAGCTGACGACAACCATGCACCACCTGTCACTCTGTCCCCCGAAGGGGAACGCTCTATCTCTAGAGGTGGCAGAGGATGTCAAGACCTGGTAAGGTTCTTCGCGTTGCTTCGAATTAAACCACATGCTCCACCGCTTGTGCGGGCCCCCGTCAATTCCTTTGAGTTTCAGTCTTGCGACCGTACTCCCCAGGCGGAGTGCTTAATGCGTTAGCTGCAGCACTAAAGGGCGGAAACCCTCTAACACTTAGCACTCATCGTTTACGGCGTGGACTACCAGGGTATCTAATCCTGTTTGCTCCCCACGCTTTCGCGCCTCAGCGTCAGTTACAGACCAGAGAGTCGCCTTCGCCACTGGTGTTCCTCCACATCTCTACGCATTTCACCGCTACACGTGGAATTCCACTCTCCTCTTCTGCACTCAAGTCTCCCAGTTTCCAATGACCCTCCACGGTTGAGCCGTGGGCTTTCACATCAGACTTAAGAAACCGCCTGCGCGCGCTTTACGCCCAATAATTCCGGACAACGCTTGCCACCTACGTATTACCGCGGCTGCTGGCACGTAGTTAGCCGTGGCTTTCTGGTTAGGTACCGTCAAGGTGCGAGCAGTTACTCTCGCACTTGTTCTTCCCTAACAACAGAGCTTTACGACCCGAAGGCCTTCATCGCTCACGCGGCGTTGCTCCATCAGACTTTCGTCCATTGTGGAAGATTCCCTACTGCTGCCTCCCGTAGGAGTCTGGGCCGTGTCTCAGTCCCAGTGTGGCCGATCACCCTCTCAGGTCGGCTACGCATCGTTGCCTTGGTGAGCCGTTACCTCACCAACTAGCTAATGCGCCGCGGGCCCATCTGTAAGTGTTAGCCGAAACCAACTTTCAATATAGTACCAGGAGGTACTATATATTATCCGGTATTAGCTCCGGTTTCCCGAAGTTATCCCAGTCTTACAGGCAGGTTGCCCACGTGTTACTCACCCGTCCGCCGCTAACTTCTTTAAAGCAAGCTCTAAAGAAGTTCGCTCGACTTGCATGTATTAGGCACGCCGCCAGCGTTCGTCCTGAGCCAGGATCAAACTCTCCGTAGAGTATTTGATTGCTCAAAATGTTGCTGACTTATCGTCAATTTATTGTTTTGTCGATTTTAAAAACCGACTTGCACGCTATTGTTTTGTTTAGTTTTCAAAGAACATTTTAACGCGTCGCTCAAAAGCAACTATACTAATATATCATTTCCCATCTCGGAAGTCAACAACTTTTTTTATAAAAGTCATTCACTAGTTTTAACATAGAAACGATAGATTCTTATCTTACCCTATTAAACCTTACGGTTCAAGTGTTAAAATCTGGTAACGTATTGGGATAAAAAAGGAATAGATCCAAAAATCTATTCCCTGCCTGGCGACGTCCTACTCTCACAGGGGGACAGCCCCCAACTACCATCGGCGCTGAAGAGCTTAACTTCCGTGTTCGGTATGGGAACGGGTGTGACCTCTTCGCCTTCATCACCAGACATATTTAGTTGAAAGAATTGTTCTTTCAAAACTAGATAATATATTTTCATCAAGATCATTCGTATCGTTCATTAAAATTGGTTAAGTCCTCGATCGATTAGTATTCGTCAGCTACACGTGTCGCCACGCTTCCACCTCGAACCTATCAACCTGATCATCTTTCAGGGATCTTACTAGCTTGCGCTAAAGGAAATCTCATCTTGAGGGGGGCTTCATGCTTAGATGCTTTCAGCACTTATCCCGTCCGCACGTAGCTACCCAGCTATGCCTTTGGCAAGACAACTGGTACACCAGCGGTGCGTCCATCCCGGTCCTCTCGTACTAAGGACAGCTCCTCTCAAATTTCCTACGCCCACGACGGATAGGGACCGAACTGTCTCACGACGTTCTGAACCCAGCTCGCGTACCGCTTTAATGGGCGAACAGCCCAACCCTTGGGACCGACTACAGCCCCAGGATGCGATGAGCCGACATCGAGGTGCCAAACCTCCCCGTCGATGTGGACTCTTGGGGGAGATAAGCCTGTTATCCCCGGGGTAGCTTTTATCCGTTGAGCGATGGCCCTTCCATGCGGAACCACCGGATCACTAAGCCCGACTTTCGTCCCTGCTCGACTTGTAGGTCTCGCAGTCAAGCTCCCTTGTGCCTTTACACTCTACGAATGATTTCCAACCATTCTGAGGGAACCTTTGGGCGCCTCCGTTACTCTTTAGGAGGCGACCGCCCCAGTCAAACTGCCCACCTGACACTGTCTCCCGAGCCGATAAGGCTCGCGGGTTAGAATTTCAATACAGCCAGGGTAGTATCCCACCGACGCCTCCACCGAAGCTAGCGCTCCGGCTTCTCAGGCTCCTACCTATCCTGTACAAGCTGTACCAAAATTCAATATCAGGCTACAGTAAAGCTCCACGGGGTCTTTCCGTCCTGTCGCGGGTAACCTGCATCTTCACAGGTACTATAATTTCACCGAGTCTCTGGTTGAGACAGTGCCCAGATCGTTACGCCTTTCGTGCGGGTCGGAACTTACCCGACAAGGAATTTCGCTACCTTAGGACCGTTATAGTTACGGCCGCCGTTTACTGGGGCTTCGGTTCAAAGCTTCGCGCCAAAGCGCTAACCTTTCCCCTTAACCTTCCAGCACCGGGCAGGCGTCAGCCCCTATACTTCGCCTTACGGCTTCGCAGAGACCTGTGTTTTTGCTAAACAGTCGCCTGGGCCTATTCACTGCGGCTCTCTCGGGCTTTAACACCCTAACAGAGCACCCCTTCTCCCGAAGTTACGGGGTCATTTTGCCGAGTTCCTTAACCAGAGTTCTCTCGCTCACCTTAGGATTCTCTCCTCGCCTACCTGTGTCGGTTTGCGGTACGGGCACCATATTCCTCGCTAGAAGCTTTTCTTGGCAGTGTGGAATCAGGAACTTCGGTACTATATTTCCCTCGCCATCACAGTTCAGCCTTTAGGATAAGCGGATTTGCCTACTTATCCAGCCTAACTGCTTGGACGCACATATCCAACAGTGCGCTTACCCTATCCTCCTGCGTCCCTCCATCGCTCAAACGGAATGAGGTGGTACAGGAATATCAACCTGTTATCCATCGCCTACGCCTTTCGGCCTCGGCTTAGGTCCCGACTAACCCTGAGCGGACGAGCCTTCCTCAGGAAACCTTAGGCATTCGGTGGAAGGGATTCTCACCCTTCTTTCGCTACTCATACCGGCATTCTCACTTCTAAGCGCTCCACCAGTCCTTACGGTCTAGCTTCAACGCCCTTAGAACGCTCTCCTACCACTGTTCGTAAGAACAGTCCGCAGCTTCGGTGATACGTTTAGCCCCGGTACATTTTCGGCGCAGAGTCACTCGACCAGTGAGCTATTACGCACTCTTTAAATGGTGGCTGCTTCTAAGCCAACATCCTGGTTGTCTAAGCAACTCCACATCCTTTTCCACTTAACGTATACTTTGGGACCTTAGCTGGCGGTCTGGGCTGTTTCCCTCTTGACTACGGATCTTATCACTCGCAGTCTGACTCCTGAGAAACAAGTCTTTGGCATTCGGAGTTTGACTGAATTCGGTAATCCGATGAGGACCCCTAGTCCAATCAGTGCTCTACCTCCAAGACTCTTTACTCAAGGCTAGCCCTAAAGCTATTTCGGAGAGAACCAGCTATCTCCAGGTTCGATTGGAATTTCTCCGCTACCCACACCTCATCCCCGCACTTTTCAACGTGCGTGGGTTCGGGCCTCCATTCAGTGTTACCTGAACTTCACCCTGGACATGGGTAGATCACCTGGTTTCGGGTCTACGACCACGTACTATGACGCCCTATTCAGACTCGCTTTCGCTACGGCTCCGTCTCATCAACTTAACCTTGCACGTAATCGTAACTCGCCGGTTCATTCTACAAAAGGCACGCTATCACCCATTAACGGGCTCTAACTACTTGTAGGCACACGGTTTCAGGATCTTTTCACTCCCCTTCCGGGGTGCTTTTCACCTTTCCCTCACGGTACTGGTTCACTATCGGTCACTAGGGAGTATTTAGCCTTGGGAGATGGTCCTCCCAGCTTCCGACGGGATTTCTCGTGTCCCGCCGTACTCAGGATCCACTCAAGAGAGAACGAGGTTTCAACTACAGGGTTTTTACCTTCTATGACAGACCTTTCCAGGTCGCTTCGTTTACCCCGTTCTTTTGTAACTCCGTATAGAGTGTCCTACAACCCCAAGAGGCAAGCCTCTTGGTTTGGGCTAATTCCGTTTCGCTCGCCGCTACTCAGGAAATCGCGTTTGCTTTCTCTTCCTCCGGGTACTTAGATGTTTCAGTTCCCCGGGTCTGCCTTCCATACCCTATGTATTCAGGTAAGGATACTACTCCATTACGAGCAGTGGGTTTCCCCATTCGGAAATCTCTGGATCAAAGCTTACTTACAGCTCCCCAAAGCATATCGGTGTTAGTCCCGTCCTTCATCGGCTCCTAGTGCCAAGGCATCCACCGTGCGCCCTTAATAACTTAACCATGTGCTAATTAAATTAGCGGTTTTCGATAACAGCGAATTGTTATCATTAGAAAATTACTAAGATGAACGATACTTGTGAATGTATCTTGATTACTTATATTATCTAGTTTTCAAAGAACATGGCTACTGACTTCAATCACATCGTGATTAGCTTCGTAGCTTAACCTTCATGCTACTCTTGCTGCTTAAGGAATCCATCATCGTGGATTTCACTTGCAGACGCAAGCGCAATATTAATAGAGAGAATGATCTCTCAAAACTAAACAAAACAATGAGCGTGATTTTCCTTAGAAAGGAGGTGATCCAGCCGCACCTTCCGATACGGCTACCTTGTTACGACTTCACCCCAATCATCTGTCCCACCTTAGGCGGCTGGCTCCAAAAGGTTACCCCACCGACTTCGGGTGTTACAAACTCTCGTGGTGTGACGGGCGGTGTGTACAAGGCCCGGGAACGTATTCACCGCGGCATGCTGATCCGCGATTACTAGCGATTCCGGCTTCATGTAGGCGAGTTGCAGCCTACAATCCGAACTGAGAACGGTTTTATGGGATTGGCTCGACCTCGCGGTTTTGCTGCCCTTTGTACCGTCCATTGTAGCACGTGTGTAGCCCAGGTCATAAGGGGCATGATGATTTGACGTCATCCCCACCTTCCTCCGGTTTGTCACCGGCAGTCTCCTTAGAGTGCCCAACTAAATGCTGGCAACTAAGAACAAGGGTTGCGCTCGTTGCGGGACTTAACCCAACATCTCACGACACGAGCTGACGACAACCATGCACCACCTGTCACTCTGTCCCCCGAAGGGGAACGCTCTATCTCTAGAGGTGGCAGAGGATGTCAAGACCTGGTAAGGTTCTTCGCGTTGCTTCGAATTAAACCACATGCTCCACCGCTTGTGCGGGCCCCCGTCAATTCCTTTGAGTTTCAGTCTTGCGACCGTACTCCCCAGGCGGAGTGCTTAATGCGTTAGCTGCAGCACTAAAGGGCGGAAACCCTCTAACACTTAGCACTCATCGTTTACGGCGTGGACTACCAGGGTATCTAATCCTGTTTGCTCCCCACGCTTTCGCGCCTCAGCGTCAGTTACAGACCAGAGAGTCGCCTTCGCCACTGGTGTTCCTCCACATCTCTACGCATTTCACCGCTACACGTGGAATTCCACTCTCCTCTTCTGCACTCAAGTCTCCCAGTTTCCAATGACCCTCCACGGTTGAGCCGTGGGCTTTCACATCAGACTTAAGAAACCGCCTGCGCGCGCTTTACGCCCAATAATTCCGGACAACGCTTGCCACCTACGTATTACCGCGGCTGCTGGCACGTAGTTAGCCGTGGCTTTCTGGTTAGGTACCGTCAAGGTGCGAGCAGTTACTCTCGCACTTGTTCTTCCCTAACAACAGAGCTTTACGACCCGAAGGTCTTCATCGCTCACGCGGCGTTGCTCCATCAGACTTTCGTCCATTGTGGAAGATTCCCTACTGCTGCCTCCCGTAGGAGTCTGGGCCGTGTCTCAGTCCCAGTGTGGCCGATCACCCTCTCAGGTCGGCTACGCATCGTTGCCTTGGTGAGCCGTTACCTCACCAACTAGCTAATGCGCCGCGGGCCCATCTGTAAGTGATAGCCGAAACCATCTTTCAATATAGTACCAGGAGGTACTATATATTATCCGGTATTAGCTCCGGTTTCCCGAAGTTATCCCAGTCTTACAGGCAGGTTGCCCACGTGTTACTCACCCGTCCGCCGCTAACTTCTTTAAAGCAAGCTCTAAAGAAGTTCGCTCGACTTGCATGTATTAGGCACGCCGCCAGCGTTCGTCCTGAGCCAGGATCAAACTCTCCGTAGAGTATTTGATTGCTCAAAATGTTTGCTGACTTATCGTCAATTTATTGTTTTGTCGATTTTTAAAAACCGACTTGCACGCTATTGTTTTGTTTAGTTTTCAAAGAACATTTTAACGTGTCGCTCAAGAGCGACTTTATTATCTTACCAAATCAAAACTTCTAAGTCAATAACTTTTTCAAAATAATTTTCTCGAAGTAGTCATTGTCATTTGGTAGATTACTATCTTACAACGTTACCTTATTAATTTCAACTGGTAAATTTGTAGGTAATTTTTAATTGCTTAAGCACTGATTAGCACTTCAATCAGGCGGATACTTATCATAACACGGCATACAAATAACGTCAATTACTTTTTTAATATAATTTTACGGCGTTCGATTCCCTCTTCAATATAATAAGGAATCTACTAAAAATCCAACTAGGGCCCGTTGTTAAACCCCACATACAATCCCTAATAAATAAAAAAGCGGGACTCTACTAGAGAATCCCACCACTGTATTTATTATTATAGAAAGAACTCGAATTTATTCTGCCAAGAAAACAAAGTATAGAATAAAGATAATAAATAAACCATACATTATTGGATGTATTTCTTTCCCTCTTCCTTTAACAAGCATTGTAATAGGATAGAAAATGAATCCGATCGCAATACCTGTAGCAATACTATAAGTTAACGGCATCATAATAATTGTTAAAAAAGCTGGTACAGCTATTTCGAATTTACCCCAGTCAATCTTACCTAAAGCAGAAACCATTAATACCCCAACGATAATTAGCGCAGGCGCCGTAACTGGAGCTGTAACTACAGAAAGTAACGGCGAGAAGAATAACGCTAGCAGGAATAGTCCCGCAGTGACAACCGAAGCAAAACCAGTTCTTCCACCAGCTGCAACACCCGAAGTGGACTCTACATAAGAAGTAGTTGTTGATGTACCTAAAATAGATCCTACTACAGTAGCTGCCGAGTCAGATAATAAAGCTTTGTTTGCGCGTGGTAATTTTCCGTCTTTCAAAAAGCCTGCTTGGTTCGCAACCCCTACTAAAGTACCCGCTGTATCAAAAAAGTCAACAAACAAGAAAGTTAAAATAACTACTAACATTTGAACGGTGAATATTCCACCTAAGTTACTAATAGCCGCACCGAATGTTGTTTCCATACTCGGAATTGAACCTACAACTGCCTCTGGACGATCAATTAAACCGACGAACATTCCGACGATGGCTGTAATAACCATCCCGATGAAAATACCACCTTTAAGACCTCTTACCATTAAAATTACTGTAATTACTAGACCAAATACCGCGAGTAATACATTACCATCTCTTAAATTACCTAAACCAATTACCGTACCAGGATCCGCAACAATTAAACCTGCATTTTGTAACCCTATGAACGTAATAAATAGTCCGATACCCGCCCCAACAGCATATTTTAATTCTGCAGGAATTGCATTAATTATCTTCTCTCGAATTCCTACAGCTGTAATTGCAATAAAGATTAAACCGGATACTAACACACCCGCTAACGCTGTTTCCCACGGGATTCCCATTCCTATAACTACCGAGAAAGCAAAAAATGCATTTAATCCCATACCCGGTGCTAGTGCAATTGGATATTTTGCATAAAGCCCCATAATAAGCGTACCGATAGCAGCCGCAAGAGCTGTAGCTGTGAATACAGCACCGTAATCCATTCCTGCCTCTGTTAGGAACATCGGATTAACAACTAGAATATAAGCCATTGCTAAAAAGGTAGTTATACCAGCTACTGACTCTGTTTTATAATTTGTACCGAATTTCTCAAATTCGAAGTAACGTTTTAACATAGAATTATTCCTCCTCGTTTTTAAAAATAAAAAAAGCACTCCGGTTACCAGGAGCGCTTAACTTTGCGAGAATATAGAAAAATATAAACTCTCTTCTTATAATTAAGAAACGAGGCAATTTATATTTAACCATATCTCGTAGTCAAGCTATTAACGGTAGCCTGGTAGAAACTTTCGGGCCATATCCCCGAGATTATACGACATATGAAAAACTATTAATTAGTACATACTTATATTACTCCCAGATAAAATTTATGTCAATAAAAAATACGAACATTTTAATTAAAAATGTTCGTATTGTTCGTTTATAGTTATTATTCCCATTCAATTGTTGCTGGTGGCTTACTCGTAATATCGTATACTACACGATTGATGTGGTTTACTTCGTTAACTATTCTTGTCGAGATAGTTTCCAACACATCCCAAGGGATACGAGCCCAATCAGAAGTCATGCCGTCAATAGATGTTACTGCACGAAGACCAATTGTATAATCATACGTACGTTGGTCACCCATTACTCCTACACTACGGATGTCAGGTAATACCGTAAAGTATTGCCAAATATCACGATCCAGACCAGCTTTTATAATTTCTTCGCGTAAAATATAATCAGATTCGCGAACAATTTCTAACTTATCTTCCGTAATCTCACCCAATACACGAATACCAAGACCTGGACCTGGGAACGGTTGACGCCATACAATTTCATCAGGGATACCTAATTCTGTTCCTAAAGCACGTACTTCATCTTTAAATAATGTATTTAATGGTTCTATTAATTCAAATTGCATATCTTCTGGCAAGCCACCAACGTTATGATGAGACTTGATTGTTTGTGCTGTCGCTGTACCACTTTCAATTATATCTGTATAAAGAGTACCTTGAGCTAAGTAATCAATTCCTTCTAACTTAGCCGCTTCATCATCAAATACGTAAATGAACTCATTACCGATAATTTTACGTTTCTGCTCTGGATCTGATACACCTTTTAATTTATCCATAAAGCGATCCTTTGCATCGACCTTAATGACATTCATATTGAAACCTTCACTAAATGTCTTCATTACGCCTTCAGCTTCATTTTTACGTAATAGACCGTGGTCAACAAAGATACAAGTTAATTGGTCACCGATTGCTCTATGAATTAATACCGCTACTACAGAGGAATCCACGCCACCACTTAGTGCACAAAGAACTTTCTTATCCCCTACTTGTTGGCGAATTTTCTCCATCTCGATTTCAATAAAGTTTTCCATCGACCAACTGTCAGAGCATCCACAAACTTCAAATACAAAATTATTTAACAATTCGTTACCGTGTACAGAATGACGTACTTCTGGATGGAATTGCACTCCGTATAATTTGCGAGCTTCATCACTCATTCCTGCAATAGGGCAAGTTGGTGTTGTAACATCCGTCACAAAACCTGCTGGTGTTTCTACTACTAAGTCACCATGACTCATCCATACAACTTGCTCTTCAGGAAGATTTTCATATAAAGAGGACTTATTAGTTACCGTTACTTTTGCTTTACCGTATTCACGATGATTAGCTTTGTCTACTTTTCCACCGAAGTGTTTTGTCATTAACTGCATTCCATAACATATACCTAACACAGGAATACCTAAATCAAAAATCTTCTCATCACAACTTAAAGCCCCTTCACCATATACACTGTTAGGGCCACCAGAGAATATAATCCCTTTCGGATTCATTTTTTGAATCTCTTCAGCTGTAATTGTATGTGGATGCAACTCACTATAAACACCGAATTCACGGATACGACGAGTAATTAGCTGATTATATTGACTACCAAAATCAAGCACAACAATCATTTCTTGAACGCCTTCCATCCTATTCACCTCTTCTGCTAGATAAAAGAATACGCAGCCTATATACAGTTAGCCTCACCATTTGTTTAGAAAAGATGCTTACAATTGATATAAAAATTCCACAAACACTCATTATTGTAAACATTTTTTCTTAAAACAATAAAAAAAGACTAGATTTCTGCAAAATAAAAAGAAGGCAGAATTCTAGTCTAATAGTAAGACACTGCCTTCATAGTCAGATTGTTAACGGCAATCCGGTAGAGACTCTCGAACCATATTATCGAGGATATATGAAGTCATATACGTATTCATATTAATTTGTCCTTATTCTATCAGTCTGTTTACATATGGTCAAGATGATGCTTTTTTAATTAAATTTTCCCACAATTCTTTTGAATGCTCCCATTCTTCACTTGAAGAGTCACCTCGATAGATAACACGTTCATAACGTTCTGTTAGTGTTTGCATCGCATCTGTGAATAAGTAGTTATCTACAAACTTGGCGTATTCACGTAAAGTTTGACCATCTTTTCGAGCAACTCCATTTTTATTTAAAATCTGCAACAAGACTTTATAAGCTTTCATGAATGCTTTATCGTCTTTGCTTCTTTTATATAAGAAAATAAAATAATATGGCAACCATTTATTCCTAGTGAAAAATAATAACCCTGCATAAAATGCTATTCCTACAAAAATGAAAAGTAGTGTTTTCCACGAAAGATTAATACCGAATTGGAAGGCAGTCCCTCCACTTCCGTTGTCAGTTTGTTCAGAGCCACCCTCTTCTAACATATCTTCAGCATTACGTGGATTTTCTTGTTCTGGTGTCTCATTATTTTCAGGTATAAGATCTTCACCATTTTCTGATTCTTCATTTTGCAGTGTACTTTCATAAACAAAGTTATAAGGATTATCAAAACCACTTGTCGGTTCAAACGTCACCCAACCAACTTCCGGAAAGTAGACTTCTACCCAAGAATGGGCGTTATTATTCGAGACTTCATACATTCTAGTTCCATCGTTTGTCAGCTCTAGCAAATCTCCATGTGTATAACCTTTCACCCAACGAGCCGGAATACCGACAGACCTTAACATAACGACCATCGATGTGGAAAAGTTATCACAATATCCTAACTGTGTTTCGAATAAAAATTGATCAACATAATCTTGATTACCGGTCGGTACAGCAACATTAGTAGTTTCATATTCAAAACCATTTCTCGCAAAATATCTTTCTACCGCTTTTGCTTTATCATAACGCGTTTCAAATGAAGACGTTATTTCTTCTGCCAAATCTTTAACACGGTCTGGTAAAGAAGATGGTAACTGAGTATACATTTCAACAAATCCTTCATCACTCTCTAAACCAGCACCCGGCTCTGCACGATGTAATCTTTCGATATAATAACGCGGGTAGTCATATTGTAAGGAATAGGATTGCAACGAGACATCTGTTGAAATTTTTTCTGTTACCGAATTAACCTCAAACGTTACTTCCTCACTCTCTTCTTCACGCCATAATGGAATGACGCTTTGTAAACCTATAGGATAATTAATATGAGGATACGTTAGTTCCATGTCAATTGTTGCTTGTAATGATTCTGTTTCGACATTATCAGCTAACCAATTTACTTCTGTATTTTGGCCATTTATGAGTTCATTTGATTCACCGTCAGACACTTCCCATCCTTTACCAGTGTATACATCCTTCGTTTCCACTCGCCAATAATGACGTTTTTCCACTTCGGCGGTAAAGACGACAGAAGGGTCCCCGATAAACGGGCCACCTAATCTACTATCATTATCTCCATAACCAAGTTTCCGAACTTGACCATTACCCGGCCCGAAACCTTCTCCTGTTCCTGTGAAAAAAGGGACCGGGTCCGGCCATTGTGGCGCAGCCTTTGGTGATAAGTAGCCAATCGTAGCGGCTCCGACTACCATAATGATAAACGGAATCCCCCAGGCCATAATCATTTTATTATTCTTAAAAATTCCTTCTTGTTCACGAACTCTCTCTATATGAACAAAACCAACCAATATTAATCCGATTACAATTAAACGAATTATCGCTCCATTCCCATTGTAGGTCGTAAAAGTATCTAGGATCGCCACGTACGTAATGGAAAGAGCGACAAATAAAAACATTTTCTTTCGATACAATATCCAATAAATTAATAGGTAGCTAATGAGCCATAGTAATATAAACAATAGTAAGGAACGAAAGAAACCACTCATCGCCGTCCAATCAGCAGCAAAGATAACATTCACATTATATTTGAGGTCTGCCCAAAAAGTAGAAAACCAATCTTTGGATAAAAACTTTTCCTTCATATACAGGATATGAAGAAAGTAAAACATAAACCCTGTCTGTATAACAAAACCAATTAAAGGCATAATTTGTAGATAAGAAATCGTAAAGGCAACAGCTAAAAATACAACAAATACGTAAGCATTTGACGTATCCGTCACTTCCGATAACGGTCGCACCCATTCTAATAAAAGGAGAAAGCCGAATAAGTGCATCATAAAAGCATACAAATTACGTTGGAAAGGAGTTGTTTTGGCCATTTAACTCACCTCACTATATAAGGATTTAAGTTCGCCTTGTTTCACAACCTTTACATATACATCTCGTTTTTGTAGTTGTTCGATATAGACGCTTTCTTCTTTTGAAACTCTTTGTCCTTCATCTTTCGTAACATACACTTGCATATTCATTTGGCGATACGTTAATTTCCCAATCGAATCAACCATTCCTTTTGTTAATTTTCCAGTAACAAATAAAAACGTTACATTCGGTTGAGCTTTTCCCATTTCCATTTCCATCGTCTTCGCAAAGCTAATTTTACTGTTCGGTTGTACACGAGCAAGATGAAAATAAATTTGTGCGAATTGCTCTTCCCCTCCGCGTAACGGAAAAATGGAGCGGTCTTTACCAATCGAGACAAGTCCAACTTGAGAACCGAATCTTAGTATAGCTTTCGTCAATGCTGCCGTATAACTAACAGCACTTTCAAAAGAGGAAGCTTGCGAACGATCTAAATAGATTAGAACATCATGACTTTGCTGTTGCTCAAATTCCTTTGTCATAATGTCATTCTTTTTAGCTGTTGCTTTCCAATCAATCCAAGAAAAACGATCCCCTGGCTGATATTCACGAACTCCTACCGTCATAGATGTATCACGAACAAGTTTTACATTGGAAGTTGTACTACCTTGGTCAAATTTGCTCTCTCGCTTACGATAAATTAAATCTACATAGTGCGGATATACGAGAAAATGATTTTCTAAATGGAATACTTTTTCTTTTTCCAAAAGTCCTAAAAAATCACCAGTCTTAAGGCGAATCGTTGACAATGTATGCTCTCCACGTGGCATTCTATCTAATGCGTATTGAAAAGTTATCGTCTTTTTAAACCACGGAAATAGTAATATTTTTACTTTTTTCGTTTGCACGCAAAATAATAGGTCCGATGGTAACACTTCCTCCATAACGAGGTATCCTAGTGGAAACGGAAACTTTCGAGTAACCGTTACTGTCCCAATTAGCCGGTCGCCCGATCGGTATTGTTCTTGATTCAATGTTCGCGTCACTTTAAAATCATTTAAAGGATAAAAGAGTATAAGTAGACCGTAAATTGAAAAAGGGAGAAAACTAAAAAATAAAAACCAACTAACAAATCCACCTTGAAACATCGCATACATAAACGTTACCACTAATAAAAACAGAAAAGCGACTAGCTTCGAAGTACGCTTAAATTTACGAAAATATGCTTTCATCGTTAGCTCATAGACCTTTGAACAGGAATCGGTGTACGGTCTATTACTTTTTCAACTACATTGTCCGTTGTAACACCTTCAAATTTCGCTTCTGATTTTAAAATGATGCGGTGTGGTAACACATAGCGAGCTAAATATTGCACGTCATCTGGAATGACAAAATCCCTACCTTGAACATATGCATAGCTTTGCGAAGCTTTCATTAGAGCAACGGACGCACGCGGGCTTGCTCCTAAGTAAACAGATTGATGCATTCGAGTACGATGGACCATATCGACAATATACTCTTTAACAGTTAGGTCAACATGCACACTTCTTACTTCCTGTTGCATTTGTCTTAACTCATCTAACGTAACGACTGGCTCTAATTCCAAAATCGGTTGGCGATGTTCAATATTAATTAAAATTTCCACTTCCTCTTGTGGAGTTGGATAACCCATATTCATTTTTAAAAGAAATCGATCTAACTGTGCTTCTGGTAACGGATAGGTACCTTCATATTCAATTGGATTTTGCGTTGCCATAACGAAAAATGGTGTGCCGAGCGATAACGTTGTCCCATCAACTGTTACACTCCCCTCTTCCATTCCTTCTAAGAGCGCTGATTGTGTTTTAGGAGAGGTACGATTAATTTCATCTGCTAAAATAATATTTCCCATAAGTGGACCTGGGCGGAATTCAAATTTTAATTCCTTCGGGTTATATATGGAGCTACCTGTCACATCAGAAGGTAGTAAATCTGGAGTAAACTGAATACGCTTAAAATCTGCCCCTACCGACTTAGCTAATGACCGAACCATCATCGTTTTCCCGACACCAGGTACATCTTCTAACAAAACGTGTCCACCAGCTAATAGAGACACCACACTTAATTCTGCCACATGTTTTTTTCCAATCATTACTTTCCCAATATTATCTAAAATACGTTGAACTTGCGCCTGTTTTGTCCCCATGACAATTTATCCCTCCAGCATCTATTTAAATCAAATATTATAAATCTCCTTATACATACAATAGCCAGACATTGGTTACCCTTAACAATATTTAACCGAATTATAAAAAACTCTAACTTTCTCTATATTCTACAAATACCAATAAAACCCTTTTAATAAATGAGAAATTTGTCATAATTTAAGAGTGAAAGAATTACTGCTTTTTACACATGCCATATGAAAAGTATAACAAAGAAATGTATTCCTTCCTTTGTGAAATTATTCCAAGCACATTCTAGTAGCTTTTCTCCATAAGGTTAGACGTTTCATAGAATAAAAGAGTTACCGAGAAAGGCATAAAAAAAACCGAAGTTCTATCACCTCGATTTTTACCTTCCATTATACCTGTTGACGTATTTGTTTTAGATGATTGTTTCTCATAAACGGCAAAGCAATCCCAACAAAGATCGGGATAAACGGAAAACTTTCACCAACAAAAAACAGAGATAGCGCAAGCGGAATTACTAATCCATAAATCATAATCATAACGAATAAATAAAACCTTCTCCATTTCCTCTCACGTTTAGACAGCTCGAATGTCGACATCCCCTAATCCTCCTTCTTCCTTCCACTCTTCTTTCCATTTCAAAAAATTTAAAGATAATAAAATAATTCCGAAAGGGTAAATAGCCACCGATACTATTAATTTCGCAATTAACACACCGAAATAAATATCAATAAATAGAGAGGATAAATATATAGTTATTACTCCTAAACCCCAATCGAGCAATCCAATTAATAGTAAAATACCTAATAGCGAGAAAAATTTCTTTTTAGCCAAATTAGCTGATTTTTTCATCGCCCTCCCAATCTTCCATTCCTCAGAAGCAATAAAGTATGGGGTTAAATAATAAAATACCAATAAAATAATGCCCGGTATTAAAAGAAACAAACTTCCCACTACAACCATCCACGTTAATAGTGTTCCGAACAGGAAAAAAGTAAAAGCTTGATCCGCAAAAAAGACGAGGGATCGTTTTAATTTTCGTTCTTCTCCGTTCTCTTCTAGTAATACATATTTAATAAATGGGCCTTGTGCCATGACAACAATTAACAAAGTAAAAACGGCATTTGCCAAATCGCCATATAATGTAATTCCGTTAAAGGTAGAAATACTATAAATGTAGTTTACAATTATCGTTTGAAGTAACAATAACGGCAAAAGAATGATGAAAGATATTACTAATAGGCGATCAAAATGTTTCCCATAGAACATTAAACTATTTGCAATCACACTATTTCCCCTTTTCTCCCTTAATCTCCGTTCCTAATGATGGGAATAACTTTTCGTTCAAAATCCTTTTTCCCATTTCGTTCAACAAGCTCCTTCGCTAACTCCATACCTTTTTCATCAGCTGAAATAATTTGGTGATTTCCAACTTCATCCTCGCCTAATAACCGTACGGATTTTTCTAACTCTTTTAATGAGGATGGCGATAAAAAGTCATTAATACCAGCTACTAGCCGCTTTACTTCAGGATAGAAATCTTCCTGCTGATACAATTTCCTATCTTCTTTTATTTTTTTAGTAATTGGAACTGCTTCTGTTAGCCGCATCGCAGTTGAAAATACAATTTCATTGAATTCCTCACCGATATTCAGCGCACGATGGTATATTTCCAAGTCTAAATGATTGGTACGTAGCACCTCATCATGTAATTTAGTAAACTCTTCTACTATCTCAGGCAACCTTCTCCTCCGACACAATATTTCATCCAGTATAGAAAAATATTTATGAAAGGCCGAATCCTCTGTTTTGCTTGTAATCTTCATTAGCAACTCATATTTTTCTTCTATCGGTTTATAAGACTTTCGCATTTCCGGTATTATTACTCTCGTAACATCTAAAATAAAGTTATTATAGCTATTTATATAGTAAGCTACTTTTACAGCAGTAGATTTTGGTACTACCGCTCCTGTTTCGTCCAAAATGACAACACCTGTAGTTTTTTTAAAGCGTAAGTATATACACTGATAATATTTTTTACTATTGTAAAAAAAATAGTACGTATACAACTCAGACTTTTCTAGCATTTTTTTATGTTTTTGTATTACGCTTGATAAATCATTCGTAAATTTTACAGTCATTTAATAAATCCTTTCTCAGCGTTATTTTCCAAAACCGAAAAATCCTCCAATTTTTTTCGCTAAGTTTTTAGCACCTTTCACAATTTCTTTTCTTTTTCTAAACGTTTTATAACCTAGACTAATCAAACTAGCCGCTGTCCCGACCACTACCATTCCAGCAGCTACACCTTGTAACCCAGGAATCATCGCTACTGGAGCTGCCAGTCCCGTTATAACATCACCAACACTTCCGATGGTTGACATAATTGCATCTGTCCGATCTACTCCACTTGTTGATTGGATTTTTTGAACATTGTTAACGGTATCTATTATCGAAAAAGGTAAAAGAGCCGTTGAAACGATCGCATTAGCAGGAGTAAACGTCTTCGTTGCAGGAGTATTAACTAATTGAGATGCTGAAGATATAGAGCCCGCCTGACTAACGGCTTCCCTAGTTTTTCCTAAGGACCTTAGTTTATTAATCTCCTCATATAACTTTTTCCCTGTTCTTACGGTATCAACACCAGCAAATACCCCTTCGAGTGCTTCATTTCCTTTCGTGAACGTTTTAATGCCTGAATAAAAGATATTATTTTTATATTTATACAAATCAGAAGCCGACGCATCGTTTTGTCTTGCTAATTTATCAGCAAAATTGACTGTGTCGCCTACCATTTTTGAAGTGAATTTTATGATGTCATACTTATTAGGGCCACTGTTCGAAATCGCATCTTCAGGCGAGGCAGATGGGTCCGTTAGCGAAGGGCTCGAAGCTTCTGTTTCAGTAGACGGTGGAGAGTTAGCAGAATTGTTCCCTTCTAGTTCATTAATATCTTGCTGTAGCGCATCTTGTACAGTCGATGAAAAGTCCCTTAGTTCTGTAAGTTGCCACTCCATCACTGTTATTTCATCTACAGTCCAATCTGACAATTGCGATAATTCATCTAGTACAACATCATAGTTTTCTATGATCCATTCCCGATTTTCGAGATCTTCCATCACCCATTGCATTAATTCCGGGCTTTGCGTAAACCACTCATATTGGGTTAGCTCATATAAAACTATTGTTTGCTCCGTTAAATTTTCTGGCAACCACTCTTGGATTTCTAGCGGGTCTACTTTCCATTCATGCTGTTGAAGGTCTTCTAATTTCCATTCAGCAGGTTTCCATACTCCTGGATTCCACGCGTTAGCAACAGGTAAAAAAGCATTCCAAGCAACGAAAAACATCGCAAGGAATAATATACTTATTTTTCTCATATATCTTCCTCCATCCCCATACAATATATCCCTAAAAAAAGCTTGTAGAGAAAAGTACATAGAACGTTCTCAACAAGCTAGCTAATGACTATAATAGTTTGGAAGACTTAGTTTCTAACCTTCGTTATTCCGTTCTCTTCCATATCTAATCTTTCATTTTCTTGAATTAATGCCGTGTATTCCTCTAAGGTTAACGTACCACGTGTTTCTGTTATTACGTTATTGTCATAGTTCTTTTCCATCACTTCTAAACTTTCTAACAACATTTGTTTGCCTCTACCAGTATGCTTCAACGCGAGCTGCTTTTTTAAATTTCTAATTTCCAGCCATTTTGACATTGGAAATTTCCTTTTATCTATTTCACGTAAAACAACTTCATGATCATCCCAAAATTGAAGCTGTGTTTTTGCTTCATCGTACATCTTTTGATTAAACTTTAATACTAAACTTCTCATTTCGTTAACCATTTCATTTGTTACAAAACCAGTCTTTTTATTCACATGATCATCAATTACCTTCATTTCGTCATAAATAGAGTTGGCAAAGTCACGCGATTCTATAATTTTTTCAAACGCATGGATTACATTAGAGAAAGATTGCTTTACATCTATATCGGTCGCTTCCTCACGAATCCATTGTAGACTGGTAATCAGTGGTTTTAATTTTTGATAAGGTCTAGATTTCATATCTGTTATTGCATCGTTTCCATCTAAAATAGCTTTGTTGTAGAGCAACATATCTTTAGCAACTTCAATCGCTAACTCTCGGTCCTGAACCACTTCGCTATTATGCGTAAATACTAATCCACCTTGTGTTACTTTTTTTTCTTTCAATAATGCTAAATAATAAATAGTACTGTCATCATGATGAAATTTGTAACCGTAATGATAAAAGTCTACTGTTTCGTTACGATGCATATATTTTTCGAATAACCTTTTATCAAACTTACTAAAATCAACCTTCATTAATTCGTACCTCTTTTTAATGTGACTTTACTTTCCAAACAGCTTCTTTATCCCTCTACCAATTTTCTTTGCCGTATTCACTGTACCTGCAATAATCTTTCTTCCCGTTTCTGTTTTATTCGCCCATTGAAGTGCCATTCCTCCGATCGCTAATGCTCCACCAGTTACAATGAGTGCCCCTCCAACTACTTGTAGACCCGGGATAGGGACGGATGCTAGGGCCGCACCACCGGAAAGTAGCGTATTACCGATACTTGTTGCACTTTTTCCAGCCAAATCTGTTTTCTTTGTGAAATCCGTTTCATTATTCCATGCTTTTATGTTTTGATATGATTCATACCCAGAGAAACCAGCTCCAATTACACCTGTTGCGATATTAAACTTGGATAAGGTACTAACAGCTCCACCTGAAGTATTGCTAAACAACGTTTTAAACTTCGAATCACCTAAACTAGCTGAACCTTGCCATGATTGGTTAATGACGGAAAGTGCTGTTCTAACGTTATTTAATCCTTCAACAGATTGAGCAGTCTTTAACGCTCCATCTAGCACATCTCCAGTGCCTTGTACCCAAGGATTACCTGTACCAGAACCTACTGTTTTGACGGAATTAACTAATATACTATGAAGTCCTCCTGAAGTAACAAATCCTCTTCCAGGCGATACACCGTTCATTTCAGCTTCTAACATACCCGTCGTAAAGGAGACTAGCCCTAATGCTGTATCATTTAACGTAAACTTTAGTCCATCATAAGTAGTAAACTGTTGCCCATAAGGGTCATATCCTGTTAAAGAATCTAGCGGGGAACTTCTACCATCTGTTACTTGCGGAGAAGTTAATGAATTTTCTCCTAATGTTTGGTTTGTTGTATGCTCTCCTAAGTTTAAATGACTTAAGCTAGGATCTGTTAATTGATTCTCTAACCACCATTGAAATTGAAGTACCGGATAAGGGTTTGTCGGTGTCCCCATTTCCGCTTCCCACACTTGAACAGTTAGCGGATGAACTCCCCATTCGTTTAAAGAGGACTGGTCAGAAGGGTTCCATTCTGGCGGTGTAATATTATCTGGATTTAAAGGTCCCACTGCCCAAGGCGGTAAACTCCACTCTTGTGTATTCCATAACGGTATTTGCCATTCAGGATTACTCAACTGAGGTGTATTTAATTCAGGTGTGTTCAACTCAGGTGTATTTAACGTCGGCGGAGTCCAATCGTCTACCTTCCACGGATCTACTTCCCAATTCCCTGGTGTTAACGGTGCAGGTGTCCAACTGTTGGCAAGCGCTACTAGAGGTACAGAATTAGACATGAAAAAGACAACCATCGCGGCCAGTAAAAAGAATATCCGTTTTAATTGTTTCATTTTTTATCCCCCTTTGCTTCGAAAAAATTTACTTATCTTATCTACGGAAACGTATAACTCCAACTATAAAAAGGCAGTTCCTTTAAAAATGAAAAACTTGGACTTTCTCCCGATTGTTTTACTTTCTGTTTATCATCACTCACGAAATTTTCCATCTTTATCATCGAGAATTCTACGTATGTTTCTACTTCTAACCGATAATCCGAATTAAAACGGATTCTTGTTCCCCCTACTTCCCCTTTGTTTGCTACGATATTCGATTGTACTAAGTGAGGAATTTCATTCGTTGCTCGGTTTAGAGCCGTTATAATATATCCTCTTAGCACAATATTGCCGTCTCTTAACTCTTTTTCTAACACATCGTTCATTGCTTTTAGTTCTAGCTCATGCGCTAGCCAGTTTGTTTCGTATTTAATTTCATTTTTTCGATTTTCAATTTTTTCAGTTATCGTTTCATCAACAACTTCTTCTATTAAACCTAATAGTGAATCTTCGTAATTCTCGATTTCTTCCTTTAGTTTTTCGACAACTAAGGAGGCTCCAACTAAACTTGCTTGTTCAGCGTTAGAAGAGGCAACTTCTTTTACAACAAACACATTTGCAAAATTAAGAATAACAACTAACATTAGAGCCATCACAAACACCATCCCTAATGTTAAGAGCATGGTGTTTCCACGTTCCTCTTTCAAAATTTTCTTCATTTAATCTAACACCCTTCCTTTTACTGACCGAGAAAAGGTAATAGAAGGTGGCGGGTTCATAATTTTTTTCGGAATAAACACTAAGTCTATTTTCGTATCAACAGTAACGGTAAAATTTTTCGAAGCACCGTGTGAAGGAATACTTGCACTAACATACTTCACGTTACCTGACGTCCCTAATATTTGCTTTGCTGCATCCTTTGCGTCCACTTCATTACCTGACAATGCATATGCTTTTGCAGCTTCGTTTGCAGCTGATTGTGCTACAATGACCCCATAGCCACTAACAAGCATTTGCCAAAAAATCATCATAATTAGCAGCATTAATGGTACAATTGCTAAAAACTCAATTGTCGCAGAGCCATCTTCTTTTTTTGAAATTTTTTTTATAAAAGACATCGGTTTTTCCTCCTGATTGCCTTTACTATTTTTATTTACTTTCTATTCCCACAAAGGCATTACTGTTTTGTATCCTCGTACTATATAAGTCTTTTGCCCATTTGTCATAACATAGACTAGTAAAGATGACGAATAAAGGCAGCAACATCATATTCAATAGTAGTTGTGGAAATAAAATGACGAAATAATTTAAAGAAAACAAAGATACTACTTGCATCAAAAGACTACTTAAGACTCCTTCTATTAATGCAATAACAAGCAATAAGCTTATTAATTTCATCATGTTTTTCTTTGCAACTTGGAAAGCTGTTTTCATAGATTTCCATACAGAACGTTCATTATAAACTGCTACATAAGGTGTAAAGTAGAAAAACAATAAAATAATAATGCCTGGAATTACGAAGAGTACCATCCCTAACAATACCGAGGTAATAAACACTACTCCGAACAAAAACACACTGGAGCTATAC
Organism: Sutcliffiella cohnii; assembly: GCF_002250055.1. Taxonomy (NCBI): domain Bacteria; kingdom Bacillati; phylum Bacillota; class Bacilli; order Caryophanales; family Bacillaceae; genus Sutcliffiella; species Sutcliffiella cohnii. The sequence goes on along the minus strand of NZ_CP018866.1, from coordinate 4,865,427 downwards.
TTCAGAAAGGATATGTACGACTTCTTTACTACTGCCTCTTCCCCTTCTTGGTCACTTTTCGTTAGCTGGATAAACGGTATTTGTACAAACAAATAAAAAATCATCATTAAATATAAATTGCTAAAATCGCCATAGAATTGTGCAGGTGTATCTGCCACTAAATAAAAAACATAGTTCGAAATCGCTCCATGAAACAATAAAAACGGCAAAAGGATCGTAAAAGCTAATAATAGTATCCTTTCGAAGTTTTCTATATAAATTGAAATTGCTTGTTTAAGTAGACTCATGCTCATTACCCCATTACTTTTTAGTGTAAAATCAACCGTTTAACTCGATTACAAGGAGTGTAATTAGGAAAGTTGTAGCCCAATTAAACAGTTGAGAGAAAAACAGGTTGGGGTAAACCAACCCGTTTTCTTAGTTTGTGTTTGAATTATAGATGTTTTCTATCTCTTCCCATTTTTGCGCGAAATCTTCCTCATTAACGGATAATAAAAACTCCATATATTCATCCATCATCGTTACTTCATTAGCAATAACATCTTTTATGATTTCATCTAAACGAATTCGTTGCTCTTCGCTTATGTAACTATGATTTTTTAAGTGCCATAAGCTTTCATTAAATCTATTAACCGTACCTGGGGTAGTCAAATAAAGTCTATTTCTCCAAGAGCGTATATCGATATCATTTCTATTTTTCTCGTAAAGTGTTTCGCCCTGACTTTTAACTTTCCAACTTTGCCATTCATATGCTTCTCGTAAAGCACGGTCAAACTCAGACTTTAATTGTTGCTGATTGCGAGCATCCGAATAGGTTCCCCCAGCAGCATCTGCAACTGTCTTCAAACTAGCACTCTCATCTTTTTCAACTGCAAAACCAATAATATTGACAACTGTTTCAACATTTAAGTTTTTTAATTGTTCTCCTACTTTAACAGCGTCCCCACCACATGTTTCTATCCCGTCACTGACGAAGTATATGATGTTGCGGCTATTTTCTTCCGCAAACGCTTCTAAATCCTTACCAGCTAGTTCTAAAGCATTCGCTAACGGTGTCCATCCTGCTGGATGAATCGGGTCTAGTACTGAATTTAACTCCGATTCGTTATAAGGTGTAAAACCGTACAGAAGCTCGTTAGCGCTACAGGAAAGCTCTTTATCACTATTGGAACCCGTTCCTTCATGTCCATATACTCTTAATCCAACATTCGCATCTTCTGGTAAACTAGCTGCGAATTCTTTAATTGCTGCCTTTGCAATTTCCATTCTTGTCTCGTTTCCTAAGTAATGTCCCATACTTCCACTAGCATCTAACGCGATTAAAACGTTATATTGTTCCTTTTGAATGTCAGGAGATGCTATTTTGTCTGGATTATCGCTGTTTAACATAGCAATTGATTGCACAATTGGTCTCGGGTCCTCTTTTGATCCTTGAAGAAGACTATAAATATATTTTGCAAAATCATACAAATCCTTTTCAGTTGCATTTTCCTCTAGCTTCGGCATCTGAAGAACATGTTCTTTTAGTCCTTCTAAATCAAAATCTTCAGCAGTAGAAGGAAACAAACCGACTGGATAATGGACTAAATCCTCTATAGAGGAAGGGAAAGCTGGAGTCGCCCTAATTTCTTCCCATGTAATTTGACTCTCTTCATTTTCATCGACAGTTTCTTCTACTTCTTGGTCTTCTTCTATTGAATCCTGAACTACTTCTTTTATTGGTTCTTCTTGTATTGGAGTATCGTTATCGTTGGTTTCTGCCTGTTCATTCGAACACCCAACAATGATGAAAACGGCAAGAAGAATAATGGAAAGATATTTCATAACGTCCTCCTTTTAGCTTATTACTGACCTACTTTATTAATTAACTCCGATATTTTACTTACAATAGACTGCGCAAGATTGCCTCCTTGCCCACTCATCGCTGTCGCTACCGCAGCCATTAAGAAAAGAATAACTACCGCTAATGCTACCCATTCAATTGTTTGAGCACCGCGTTCATTTTTTACAACTTCTTTCCCTTCTTGGAATACACCTTGCATCTTTACCATCATTGTCATAAACATGTTTTTCATTTTGTTTTCCTCCTATTATTTAACATTTTTCCATCCCTAACAAAGTTACGTATGCTTGAAAAAGTTGTTCTATGGTTTCCCATATCACCCCTTTCAATTATCTGTTACGTTACAGAGCATCTAAAATGCTGTTATCGCCATAAACTAAATTCAACACAACTAACCCTAAAATTAACATCATTACGGTCGGTGCAATGATAAAGGATGTAATTAACGTTACTTTCGGCGAAGCTTTCGCTGCCTTTTCTTTTACTTGCTCAATACTTATTTTTCTAATTTCCTCTGCTTGTATATGAAACGTCGTCGATACCGGTACCCCTAATCTTGTTCCTTGTACTAGTGCTTTAATAAAGTTTTGAAATTCTGGATTGTCATTGCGCTTTAACATATTGCTATATGCTTGCTCTCGCGGCATTCCTAGTTCAATTTCACTCATTAGCCTAGAAAACTCTTCTCTAATAGGGCCTTGGAAATGCTTAATTGTTTCTTTAATCGCTTGATCTAGCCCTGCTCCGGCTTGTAAACTAATCGTTACTGTATCTAAAAAGTCCGGTAAGTCTTGCCTTAGCTTTAATTGACGTTCTTTCGCCTTTTGCTTTATCCAAATAATCGGTAAGAAAAAACCGATAAACGGAAAGGTAACAAATGCAATATTAGAAAAAGGTAAGCCTAAAATGACGGACGATGCCCCCATTAAAAAACCGATAATAACAAAAACAATTTTTAAACCTTGTAATCTAGCAACAGTTAATTGGTGCGGGTATCCTGCTTTTTTTAACGTTTCCTCTAAATCTTGTGTTTCACTAAAAAAGTTTATTCTTTCCCCTAAATTCGAAAAATCGTCTGCATACTTGGAAAGCCTTGCAATAACTTTGCTCACCCTTGACGTTTTTTTCTCTTTACCAAAATAAAAAGCTTCGGTAGTAACTTCTTCGATATATTCCTTTAATTCTCTCTTTTCTATTGAATACTTATATATATTTACGATTCCTATTAAAATAAATAACCAGATTAAAATAACGCTAATTAAAATGAAAGAATCCATTGCTCTACACCCTTATATTTGTGACTGATCTTACTAAAAGGAATGCTATTAACATTCCGATCGCAAATAAAACAAACAAAATAGCCCCAGGAATCGTAAATAACGGCTCAATAAATCCTTCCATTACCATATTCATCATTAAAATCATGAGGATTGGCAATGCCGGCAGAATGTAAGAAACGAACCTTTGTTCAGCTGTCATCGTTTTAATTGTTTGCCTTATAATTTTCCGCTCGTCTAACGTTTTCGACATTTCATCTAACACAGCCGAAAGGTTTCCACCAGATTTTCTTTGAATTAAAATAGTCGCAATAAATAATTTGAATTCTTTCGTTGGTACATTTCTTTCTAATTGAATGAGCGCCCTCTCCATGTCTACCCCTAATCTTAAATTTTGGGCCATCTTTTTAAATTCATTTCCAGCAGGGTTAGGAGTTTCACTCGCCACTACTTCAATCGCTTGATTAACGGTTAATCCTGCTCTCGTACTATTTGCCATAAGTCTACAAACATCTGAGAGTTGGTCACTCATTCGATCTACATATTTATTTTTTCTAACTGTAAAGAACATCCAATAGCTTCCAGTAACAATGATGCTAGAGACCGCTAAACTAACGAGAAAACCTAAAGAGAAAACACTATACATAAAAATTCCTGATGCAAAACCGATTAAAAGTAATATCGCCATAAATTCTGAAGGTAATAGAGAAACATTAGATCTTAATAATTTATCTCTTAATTGCGTCCCAGTTTCTGTTTGATCAAAGCGGTCCCCTAATGCAGAAATAAAGCTACTTCTCGTTCCTTCCTCTTGAAACCATTCTGTATACTTCTTTTTAACTTCTTTTTTCTCTTTTCGATAACCGAGGAACAAATATGCTCCCCATATAAACAGCAACACCGATAACCCAAATAATGCAGCTTCCCAAATCAACGTCCTCTCACCTCCAATGGTTCAAATATGCTATCATCTAACGCAATTCCAAAGCTCTGCAATCTACTTAAGCAATGTGGTATTTTTCCAGTTGGAGCAAAGTATCCCGCTACTTTTCCATCCTCTGTCATGCCTGTTCGGTAAAACTTAAAAATTTCTTGTATGTCCATCGTTCCATCATCAGATCTGACAACTTCTGATACAGAAGTTAATTTCCTTGTACCATCTGTTAATCGTTCTCCTTGTACGATAAAGTCAATTGCACCGAGAATATATTCCCTAATGATATGCGTTGGCAAATCCATCCCTGCCATTACTACCATTCCTTCTACTCTTCTAAGAGCATCAAATGGGGAGTTCGCATGCACGGTTGTTAATGATCCTTCATGACCGGTGTTCATCGCTTGCAACATATCAAACGCCTCTGCTCCACGAACTTCTCCGACGATAATTCGATCAGGTCTCATCCGTAAGGAGTTTCTTACTAAGTGACGAATCGTTATTTCTCCTTTTCCTTCCACGTTTGCGGGACGGGCCTCCAGACCGATAACATTCGGTTTGTTTAATCGTAATTCTGCTGAATCCTCAATTGTAATTACCCGTTCTCCTTCTGGAATAGAGCTTCCTAATACATTCAACAACGTAGTTTTACCGCTACCTGTACCTCCAGAAATTAGTACACTAAGTTTCGCTCTTACTATCGCATCTAAAAATTGCGCCATTTCTTTATTTAAAGATTGAAATTGTAGTAAGTCTTGAATAGTAAAAGGATCGTTCCTAAACTTACGTATCGATATAAGTGGTCCGTTTAAACTTATTGGTGGAATTACTGCATTAACACGACTTCCGTCTGGCAATCGAGCATCAACCATTGGGGAGCTTTCATCAATTCTTCTTCCAATTGGTGCTACGATTCTATCGATAACATGCCGAACATGATTATCATCCCGAAATGTTATATCTGTTAACTGTAATTGACCTTTCTTTTCTACAAAAATCTCTTTCGGGCCATTAATGATAATTTCTGTAATACTATCATCCTGTAAAAGTGGTTCGAGTGGCCCATATCCAACCGATTCATCAATAATTCTCGTTAACATGAGCTCTTTATCATGTCTTGGAATAATTACCTTCTCTTCACTCATAAACTGCGTTACTAGCTGTTCAATTCGTATTCGCATTTCTACTTGTGAAAGATTCGTTAATAATTCTAAATTTGCTTCTCTAAGTATCCTAGTTTTGTAATGTTCGACTAGTTCATTAATATAAGGGTTCTCATAATTAGTATTGTTTCTTACCTTTTTAGTAGCTCCCCGTGTCTTTCTGTCAAATAAGGACATTGTTCAACACCTCTACTCGATCATTCCAAGCACCCATTTTCGAATATCTTTTGCAAATGGAATAATCTTTTTTTCATTCATTTCCTTACGAAGTGGTTCACTTTTATTAATGTGCATTTGCACCCCTTTAATGTCGCGCCTTAATTGAGCTTGAATTGGATACTTAATAATTTCTTTAATATCTCTAGGGTTTATCTCGTTGTCCCTACCTACTTCATTTAATATGATTTGCATACGCTCATTCATATCAATGCCCAATCTGGTAAACAAGTTTTCTACTTGTTTTAACATACTAATAGCTGGCGTATCTAAATTAAGCACGTAAAAGATTTTGTCACTCTCCTCTAAAGCTGTGTACGTATGTTCATTCATCGCTGTAGGCAAATCAACGATGACGAAATCGTAACTTCTTCTACAAGTTCTTAATAATTTAGAGAAAAATGCATCTGTAAACGATTCTGCAGTTTCAGCATCTCTTGGACTTAGTAAAATTTCGAGCTTTGAGTAAGGCTCCCTCTCCGTTACATTTCTTATATGCCCTTCGTTTAACTCTTCTATTACCGGTATTAAATGTGCGACAGAGCGGTTCGAATCAATCGATAGAAACGTTTCCACTCCTCCGTATTGAAGATTTAAGTCTAGAAGCAACACTTGCGCAGTAGATTCAAACTTTAATGTTTGCGCGAATGTAGTAGAAATTAACGTTCTTCCACTTCCACCTTTTCCGCTATAAAAGGAAAAGATTTGCCCTCTTCCCCGCTTAAAAGATTGGTTCGTTGCCGATGTTTCGATTAGTTGCTTTTTTCTTTCTCTTACCATGTGAAGGATACTATCGACCCTACCATTAAATAATGTCCATTCGTCAGGGAAGATAAAAAAATCCATCGCACCAGCTCTCGTTACAGTTCTTAACAAGTTAAAGTCTTGATATGTTGCGATAAACACAACAACAGAGGCTGGGTTTTCCCCGATACAATACTCAATTGCATCAACACAAGCACCTTCATCTTCTGTTTGAACAATAAAAACTAAATCTGGTTCTAAACGATCAAATTCTGTTCGTAATTCCCTGAATGTAACAGACTCCAAATCTGCCTCATCTGCAAAGACATTAGATAGTTGATTTATCATTAGCTCATCTTCACTTACTAGTAAGATGTTCATCTTTTCATTCATTACTTTTTTCCTCCATCACCTTTTGAATTAGGAGTTTTCCTCTTTATCTACACTTGAATCTTCTTCATTAGATTCTTTATCTTCCTCTTTTTCTTCAGCCTTATCTTCTTCCTTTTCTTTTTCTTCTATTTCTTCTTCCTCAGGTGGAGACTCAATTACGATCTCTTTTTCTGACTGTTCCTCCACTTCCCCTTTACCAACATTCGCTTTTAACACACGAATACTATCTGCGTAATTTTGCATATGTATTAATTCTGGTGCATCTTCTACTTGTACTTCTACCGCTACACCGACAAACTCTCCATCAGACGTAAGCTCTGCTGCGACTAACACATCTTTCATGAAAATAGTCGTTTTATTGTTTCCATCAAACTTATGCGAAACAATAATATCGATTCGATCCAGTGCTTCTAACCTCTCATCAAAGCGAATGCGTTCAGATTGAACGATTGTCACTAATCGATTGTTTTCTTCTCTTAACGAAGAGAATGGCTTCATCATATTTTTCGTGATAATATCTCCAGAAGAAAGTGGTACGACTGATACACGATTTGCTATATCTTGTAAACTAGTAATATGAGATTCATTGACGAATCGATTAGGTATCTCGGTTGTCGTTAACTGTTGTGGTTGAATAACTGATCTTGATGGAATATCTTCTGCTGCGATGTATATCTCCGTCATCCCCCCTAATTCGGAGTTAATTGCGCTCACCTTTTGCAAAAATAAAAACCCCGCTGCAATAGCTAATAAAAATGAAAGTGTAAAAAATATTATTGCTCTACGCTTCGATTCCAGCATTTCTCTCCCTGCCTTTACTTTTTGGATAATGTATTTCGTAATAAATTGAAAAGTCGAAGCTAAAGGAATGCTTATCAACCTTTCATTTCCAATTATTTTTCAAAATATGGTTCTTATATTAATTACCACTCGTTGTAAATTGCGTCAACGAATTGTCGAATCTTGTCAAATTTTAGGTAGGGCTTTATAACTATTCGACCCCTTCAATACGCAAGACTTATGAACTGATAACGTTTTCTTATATTAAACAAATAATTTAACAATAATAATAGAACATTATAAAGTACCCGTTAATTGTTACAACATCGTTACAATTTGTTACATTTGTAAAAAAATATAGGTATAAAGAATTGTTTTTCCATTTTATAAGCAGTGGCAAAACCTTGAATTCAGACATTTTTAAACCTAATTAATATTTACGGTAAATAGATACTCTGGACTAATTATTTAATAAAAGAATGTAGTTAGTAGCGACATTCGAATTATTATTCAAGAATAATGTTAACGTACTATCTAGTAACAATGTGCTAAGGGACTAGAGGAGATTGGCTTACTTTTCTTATCGAATACCGTCAGATTTTCTGTTAAAGCTACCTACTCCTGACTCCTTCTCTTCGGTTGTTTTCTTTCCATAAACAAGATATAGTAAAAATACAAATAATTTATAGCATCTGTAAAAGAAGGGTTAGCTTATGTACAATATTAAAGCTGTATCAAAAATATTAGATATGCCAACGGTTACGATTCGCGCTTGGGAAACACGTTACGAGGCTATTACCCCGGAACGTACAGATTCTGGGCATAGAGTCTACACAGAAGAAAACCTTAACGATTTAAAATGGTTAAAAAAGCAAGTTCATGATAATGGACTTAATGTAAGTCAGGCAGTTAAGCTCCTTAAAGCAAAAAAAGAGCAAAGTGAAGTAGTACCAATTGAGACACCGTTACGTCGAGAAGGCTTTGAAGCTCAAGTTCAAGAATTATATGAAGCTGTTTTAGACTTAAATGCCGACAAATGTAATTTTCTTTTAGATCTATATTTCACCCAATTCCCATACAAAACTGTGTTTTTCTCCATTATTGTACCGTTAATGTATAAGGTTGGAACTGCATGGGAAAGAGGCGAATTACATGTCGCAAAAGAGCATATGATTAGCAATATTGTGATGCAACGATCATTAAAGTTCTTCTCCATTTTTGAAACGTCACCAAGCTTGCCGAAAGTAATGGCGATTTGCCCTTCCGGAGAGCAACACCAACTAGGGTTAATTTTATTTACGTTATTTTTGAGAGAAAAGCATTACCCAGTTTACTATATAGGGGCAGATACACCACTTGAAGGTTTAGGGGAATTAATCAATGAAAAGGGAATCGAAATTGTTGCCTTATCAACATCTCGTATAGAAGACGAACCTTTAATTCAGTCTTATATTAACACCTTACAAATTAAAAACCCTAACTTGAAATTTATCGTAGGTGGGTTAGGAGTTAAGAAAAGTAAAGCCGATAGCCCTCGTTGGGACATCGCTCCTACAGATAAAGAATGGTTAAATAATCTTCCTGAATTAATTAAGTAACAATAAGAAGCTCTAGTCTCACTGACTAGAGCTTTTTATTGTTTAAGGTGGAACTTATTTGTTGCTTATTCCACATATTAATTATATATTAACTATACAATAGTTATACAAATTCAGCCGTCAGGGGGATAACAATACATGTTTTTAGCGTGGAATGAAATAAAAAACAATAAACTACGCTTCATCTTAATTGTAGGAGTTTTAACACTCGTTTCTTATTTAGTATTCTTTTTATCAGGGTTGGCTAATGGTCTTGAAAATATTAATAAAGAGGCAGTGGATAAGTGGAATGCAGATGGTATTATTTTGACTGAGGAATCCGATATTAACTTACCTCAATCGAGTTTACTAATAGAGGATTACGACGGAAATGGAGTAAGTGAGGTTGCTGTACTCGGTCAATTAAACTCAATTGCTACATCCGGAGTAAATAAAGCAAACGTATCTATATTCGGTATACGTGATAATGAATTTATTATGCCGGAAGTTACAGAAGGGGAAGCTTTTAGCGAGACAGGGGAAGTTATTGCTGATGAATCTTTAAAAAATGAAGGGTTTAACATAGGAGATACTCTTCAACTCTCTTCTGTTGATGCAACATTAATCATTACAGGTTTTACTGATAAGGCTAAGTTTAACGCGGCTCCTGTTCTTTACGGAGGTTTGGACACGTTTCAATACGTCCGATTCGGTACTTCTATGGATGAGGACTCAAACAAAATTAACGCCTTTGTTATTCGTACAGAAAATATAGAGGCAGTTACGGTTGACAACTCTCTACAAGTCATTCCGACGAAAACGTTTATTGAAAATATGCCTGGGTACTCGGAACAAAGCTTAACATTAACATTTATGATTTATTTTCTATTTATTATTTCCGCCGTTATTTTAGCCATTTTTCTTTACGTGTTAACAATTCAAAAGATTAGTATCTTTGGAGTGATGAAGGCTCAAGGAATTTCAAGCAAATATTTAGCAGTGTCTGTTATTGCGCAAACATTTTTATTAGCATTAGCAGGTGTTGTCATTGGGTTCATCCTAACGATTACAACCGGCTTCTTTCTACCTGCCGCAGTACCAGTAGCGTTTAATTACGTTGATATGCTCATTTACGGTACTATTCTCGTTTTTGTATCGGTGTTAGGCGCACTATTCTCTGTACAAACAATCGTAAAAATTGATCCATTAAAAGCAATAGGAGGGTAAATGATGGAGGTGTTACTCGAATTAAAAAATGTAAATAAGTTTTTTCAATCAGGACCATCCAAGATAGAAGCATTAAAAACAACTAATTTCAAAGCGAAAAGCGGAGAGCTTATTGCGATTATCGGCCCGTCAGGTTCAGGAAAAAGTACGTTCTTAACAATTGCTGGCGGACTTCAAACTCCTAGCAACGGCGATGTTATTGTTAACGGGAAAAACTTAAGTAGTTTGAAAGAAAAAAAACGTGCCACTCTACGATTAGAAGAAATTGGCTTTGTGTTACAGTCGTCCAACTTAGTTCCGTTTTTAAACGTGGAACAACAAATGCAACTGCTAGACAAAGTGAAAAAAAATAACCTTTCTACTGAAAGGTTAGAGCAACTTTACGAATCATTAGGGATTCACGAGCTATTAAAAAGCTTTCCTGCTGACTTATCTGGAGGTCAACGCCAACGAGTTGCTATAGCAAAAGCGATGTACACGGATCCTAGTATTATACTTGCAGACGAACCTACCGCTTCTTTAGATTCTGATCGCGCTTTTGAAGTAATGGAAATGTTAAAAAAAGCGACGAAAGATAACGGAAAAACAACAATCGTCGTTACACACGACACAAGACTAATTGATTATTGCGATAAAGTGTACAACATAACAGACGGGCGTTTATCGTTAGTTAATACTACAAAGCATACGGAAGTAGTTAATCATTAAAAAAGGGGCTGTCCTAAAGGTCAGTAGAAACTGACTTTTAGGACTTTTTTTGTTCGTTAACCTTTATCTGGATTAATAAAATCAACACAAAAAAACAGTAGAAAAACGATATGGTTTCTCCACTGTTTTGAGACATATTGGACAGTTCCTTTTTTATAAGCTTATCAAACAGCTATTTATCCTAGTTTATTACCGCAATTTGGACAAAACTTGGAACCAGTATTTTTTTGGCCACAGTTTGGGCAAAATTTCGGGGCGATACTCGTATCCTCGTCATTTTGGGGCGTGGATAATTGTTTTGAAGCTTGTGGTGCCGCTTTTTTATCGGAATCTTGATCATCCATGTTTTTCATCATCTCTTTTGCAATATTCATCCCCATCATCATTCCAGCCATATCGGAAGCTGCATTGCTACCACCACTCATTTTCCCAGACGACATTCCATCTATCATGGAAACTTGCTGATACTTTTTCATATCTCCTACCATTCCGTAAGAGGCATTTTTATTGATCATATCTTGAATTTCTTTCGGATAATTAAAGCTCATAATATTAAATCCGGTAACCGTTAAGCCGTCATTAATAATTTGCATATCTAAATCTTCTTTAATTCCTTTACCTATTTCAAACGAATTAGCCTGAAGATTAAACATATCTTTACCTTCTCGAGTAATCCATTTCATTAGAAGCTGGTCAAGGATTGCAGTAATCCGAATCTTTACATCTTCTACTAAATATTTATTTTTCACGCCTGCTATTTTATCAATAAGAGCCACATAGTCATTTACTTTGAATTGGAATGTGCCGTTTGCTCTAATTGGCATTCCACCTGGCATTCCGAGCGTAGGGATGTTAATGGCATTACGTGTTCCCCATTTTACGGTAAATTCTTTCGTATTTACGAATAGAACTTCTACCCTCATTCCGCTATTAAAGCCAAATTTAAATCCTTTTAAAGTGGAAAGGAACGGGATAATTTCTGACTCAATATTGTAATCCCCTTCATCTTTAAAAATCCCTTCAATTCTCCCATTGTTCAAAAAGATTGCATCTTGACCCGGACGGATAATAAGCTTACTTCCTTTTTTAATTTCTCGATTGCTCCATTTCCAAAAAATCATATCGTCGCGAAACTCTTCCCATTCCACAACGTTTGCAAATTGATTTCTAAAGAAAACCATACTACCAATCCTTTCTTTCTATTCTTATGTTGCGATCATTTTTTAAAAGCCACCTCTACTACCGCTATGGGAGTGTCCACCACGAGTGATGCCACCTCCACCACCGCCTCCCCCACTTTTCTGCTGAGGTTTTCTTCTTTTCGTAACAGTTGTTCGAATGTATTGATCTTTACGGTGAAGTACTCTTGATGTGTTAGCATCCATATAAGTACGAGCATTAACGGTTACTCGGCCACCCATGTTAAATGCCATAATACAAACAACAACACCACCGACAATTAAAGAAACAATGATTTGAAACCATGTGTTGAAAAGTATATTATCTCCATTTGAATAATTTGAATCGTAATACGTATTAGGACTAGGAGCAGAATTATGATTTTCATACCCATTTTCTGAATGCTGTTCAGGCTCCTGCCCCATAAACTCATGGGATAAAACAATAAAATCTTGAGCCGCCTGATAAAAGTTTCCACTTGATAAAGTAGGTGTAATTTGGTCACGGATTTGATCCAATCTAGCATCATCTAAATATGTTTCAGCCTTATAAAATCCAGCTAAATAGATTTCTCTTCCTTGCATATCTATTGTTAAGATTGCCGTGTTACCATGTGGCTTGTCATACCCTGGAGCGATTTCATCGTAAAAGTCTTGCGTGTATTCCATAACATCGATTCCTGACTCATTAGTCGTCACAATAATGAAGTCCGTTTCCCGCTCTGCACCTAGTTCATTAGCTAGAGCTTCTAATGAATCTATCTCCTGTTCTGTTAACAGCTCGGCGTAATCATATACTTTTCGTTCTATCGCATAGGCTGAGTGAGTAATACCCAGTAAACTAATTAGATAAATTATTATGATTGCCATTCCAGTATAAAGTGTTTTTTTCTTACTCACCAAAATCCGCCTCCCATCAACATAGAGACGACTTTCAGACTAACAAACGTTCCGGCTGCGACTCCACCAAACCAGCCTGCAACTTTCCCTTTACTAATTGGAGGCTTTCCAACGACTTTTCCCGTTTGTCCGTTCATCGCAAATATATGTTCCGTCTTGTTGTAATCGTAATAAACCATCCAAACAGGTAATAAAACATACGAACTGTGCACTTTTTTAACGTTTATATCTTTTCTTTTATAATTTACAGTCGCATATCCTGAAACAGAAGATTTAATATAAGACTCTATATATCCATCTATTTTATCTTTAGCTCGCGGTAAAAGCTCTTTATCATCATAGTTATATTTTTCTGCTATATAACCAGCTAAATATGGTGTTTTAAATTCTTTTAATTGATCGTACGGAAACGGTTCGAGTTTGTCCATCAATTCATCATTCATTTTAGTTGATGCATCTACTGGTATTTTTAAATAGTCTAAATTAATATCACGATACACATCATAAAATTTCGTTTCTGTATAAATATATTCACCTTTCGTATATGTGCGCACCTTTGTGCCGACAGCCGACACTTGTACTTTACTATTTAAATCATAAATCCAAAACGGAACGTACATCCCAGTTATATTTTTTATACGATTTGCAGTCATAAAATCTTTTGGTGTGAGCAAACCGTTTCTACACCATTTTTTAAAAGCTGCCCCTGCCTGTTCTTTACTTATTGAAAATGGAATAACCATAGCTGGCGCTAACGTCCCGGATACACGGTCTGCTAGTACTACACCTGCTCCACAAAAGCTACAAGTTGTTGCAGCTGTTTCTGCTTCGGTAATTAGAACAGCTCCACAGTTTTCACAATGATACTCTTTCGCTTCATCCTCTTCAAATGTTGTAATTATGTTCTCTTCCGAAAAATCTTCAATATTATCTTGTCTCCCACACGCACCACAAGATAATGTTCCTGTTTCACTATTAAATACCATATCATCGCCACAGTTCGGACATTTATAATGGATAACCAACTTTATTCACCTCTACTCCATTTAAAATTCAAATGCGTACGGATAAGTAAATGAACTGTATAAAAGCTGCAGCGACTTGCTACAGCTCTAAGTTCGAAAACCGTTCCTATCTATTCTTCAATTTTTCTTTTAAGGCCGCTAACTCGTCCTCTACCCCTACTTGTGTATCGTATTTGGCAGCTAAATCTTTTAAGTCATCCTTTGGTGCTGCATTTAGCTCGGCCACTGCATTTGCCTCATCTAATGCACGATTAATTTTATCTTCCATACGTCCAAAGGCAGATGCTGTATTGTTCGTGTCTGTCACAGATGCACCAATTTTGTTCATACGTTCTTGTGTTTTAGCTACAGACCATTTTGCTTTTAACATACTACGACGGGATTCTAACTCTTTAATATCGTTCATTAATTTATCATGCATTTGTCTCATTTGCGTTGCGTTAGATGCCGCTAAGTCATAGGCACTTTGTAGCCCCGCTTGCTTAGAGGCGATTTCTGTTTTTCTTTCGAGGAACTTTCTCGCATCGTCTTCATTTCCAGCTTCTAATGCTTTAATTGCGTATCTTTCCATTTTCTCTGCATCTGCAATACACTCATCAAGTAGTCTTTTAGAGCGTTGTTCTTCCGCCATAACTGATGCTGTTTCCGCTTTTACTTTTCCTAAATCTCGGTTTAAGTTTCTTAAATATTGATCAATCATCTTTTCAGGGTTTTCTGCCTTATCTAACAGTGCGTTAATATTGCTAGCCATAATGTCTTTAAAACGTGCTAAAATACTCATTTTCATTCCTCCCTATTTGTTTCCGATATTATATATACTGTTTCCATAGCCAAAAAGATTCATTTTTCTTAAAAATATTTATCTAATATCAACTATACACGTTTAAGTATGTACATTCCTATTATTTCTACAAATAAAAATAGAAAACCTATTGTTTAGAAAGGAGTTTAATCGCTCTCCGAAAAATGTACAAATAGAATATCGAAAATAGAGTTGGTTCACTCGTTTTATTAACCACAAAGTTTAACTTGAATTTTCTTGTACAAGGTATGATAGAATAAAGGATATTTTGTAATGGAAGTAAATATGTAGTCTGGGAGACTTAGGGAGTGTAGGTATAATCATGAACAAAAAAGACGTAGCAAACTTTCGAAAACAATTTAAAGCTGATAATGATTTACTAAACATTAAAGATATCTTTAATGTCTACATAATGAAAGAATCGAGCGACATTTATCATCACCAAAGTCAACCTTTTGAAATGTTAGATCCGGACCAACAAGAACTGTTTATGAATAACTTTAAAAAGATGCTAGGTGGTAATTTAGACGAAAAGTTATTTGAACTAAAATTTAGACGCGATGTCGAAAATAACAGTCAGCTTATCCTGCATCAAGGGTTGCTAAGCGTTGAGGTAGAAACATGGAAAGAGCAAATGCTTCCAATTGTCGGTAAAATGCTTCTAAACAGACAATATGAGAAGGATATTGTTGTTACTTTCATTCGTGGGGAATATCGAAAGCCAATGAAACGTACGAATGAGGAAACAGAGGAAAACTCTCGCGATGCAGTTTATTCCCACCCATTTATTTTGTGCAGTATAAACAATACACAAGAGCCAAAGAAAGAACTACTCTTTGACTATGTAGAAAAAGAGTTCAAATACAATTTTGTAGTAGACCCTATTATTAACTTAAACTCGCCAATTGGTGGATTTTTATTTCCTTGTTTCACAGAAAATGCTGCAGATGTTAACCATGTGCTATATTCAGCAGGAAAGGTTCATGAACCAGACCACCAATTTATTGAAGAAGTGCTAAATGGCGAAGAAACGATGACAGCCAAAGACGATAAAATCGTCTTTGAAGAAATAGTGAAAGAAGTAACTGGGGACAAAATTAATACTTCTACTCTCTCCAATGTGTATGAAGAAATTAATCGTATGATTGTTGAAAACGAAGAGGAAGAACAACCGAAATTAGACACAAAGGATGTAGAACGTGTTTTAAAGGTTAGTGGAGTGGAAGATGTAAATGTAGAAAAAGTGGAAACAGCTTTCAAGAAATTAATTGATGATGAGAGTTATGAAATAAAAGCTAGTAGCGTCTTACCAAAATTCAATTCAAAGTCCATTAAGATTAATACAAAAATAGCAAATATCTCGATTAGCCCACAAGATCTACGTTACGTAAAACAAGTACAAGTCGATGGAAAGCTATACTTAATGCTGGAAGTAGAAGAAGATACAATAATTGAAGGGTTTAAAATGATTCCGGAAGCGTTTGGTGAAAAATAATAATTTGTAAGGAACTCATGTAAGTGAGTTCCTTTAAATTTGATATTAAATTATCACACTCGTTGTCAGGAAGAATACAAGGTTAATACAAAAGTCATACTTTATGAAAGTACTGTTAAAATGACGGCTGTGCCATTAAATATTCCATGTATAATAATAGCCGGTAAAACTGACCCTGTTTTTTCGTATGTCCACGCAAACACGAGACCTGATACAAAATTTATCGGCAGCGTATTGTACGTAGGGATATGTACAATCATGAAAATAAAAGAACTAATAAACATTCCAGCAGCTACTCCCCATTTCCCTCGAAACCATTTATACAAAAATCCTCTATAAAAAATCTCCTCATATATTGGAGAAATGATTGCAGCAGATACAAAGCCAATAGTAAAAGTAAACCAATTTATATTCCTCTGTATGGACTCCGTTTTGTGATTCTCCCAAGTGAAATGTAAAAGTTCCATTAACAATAAAAACTGACAACTATTAAACTAATCGTCCAAACTGCAATCCATTTCCAGTATCTAGTTGGAAAACGGTTAACTCCAACTGCATCCCATGAAAGATCATGTGGTTTTAAAGCAACGAAATATAAGGCTACTGTAAATACGATGGCCATGATAAGCCCCGTCAGCGTACCTGAGTATAAGCTTTCCTGAAAAAGGGTATATAAAAAGTCATGCAATAAGTATTCAATGAAAAACGGTACAAGAATAAGGATAAGGATAAGTAGTATAAAAACTTCTTTCCAAGACCATTTCATTGTGTTCGTCATCATTTTTTCCCTCCTAAATATGTTATGTTAGATTTAGTATAATTGGTTACGTTACGTCACCTGCAAACACTTTTTTAGGAGGGATACTATAAAATGACACTGTTTTCAACTGGTGAAGTTTCCAAAAAGCTCAATATTTCTTTGCGTACATTACGTTATTACGATCAAATTGGATTAGTTGTACCGACGATAAAGAAGGATAATGGAAAACGGTACTATTCTGAGGAGGACATGTTACTTTTAGAAAAAATTGTATTACTAAAGACAACATCGATGTCTCTAAAAGATATAAAGAAAATCATCCATTCCATTACGATTGAAAAGATTCTAACTGTACATAAAGAGCAACTGGAAATGAACATAGAACGCTTAACTCAATCCCTCTACCATACAACAACACTATTAAACATTTTAAAGTTAGAAGGCCAACTGAAATGGGACCATCTCTTACCACTACTTCCGGAAGAAGGTAATAACAATAAGGATAGAAAACAGAAGTTATGGAATGACCTATTTAGTACAGAGGAACAAACAATATTATCTGGGAATCTACCAAAAATGGAAGATCCACTCATCATTAAATGGATAAATATTGTTAAACGCGTGGAACTCTGTTTACAAAATGGTATACTCCCTAGTTCTGCGGAGGGGCAATTAATTGTAGTTGATGTAGATATTTTAACGAAAGAATCTTTTGGAGATCACCCTGAATTAATAGAAAAGTTTTGGGAAGCGAGAAAATCGGAAGAAACATCCGCTAAATTAGGCTTATATCCTATTCATAAAGAAGTATTAAATTTTTTAGAAGAGGCTATTGTTTACCAGGAAACTAGCAAGTCAACATAATAAAACTAGATTGATGGTAGTAATTTAAGGAAAATACTAGCTGATATTAATTCTATTTCTGCCCTTAATATTTATATTATATATATGTGTGGATTCCTTGGAGCCTTTCTTATTATAACTCCAAGAAATAATCCTGAATAAAGCAAGGCTCCTAAAACGGAACGCTTGCTACATTTAGACTCTTCTGCCTGTTAAAAGTTGAATTATAAAGACGATTAATGCAACAACTAGAAGTAAGTGGATTAGACCTCCTCCAACTTCAAACGAGAATCCAAGTAACCATAATACAAAAACTATAATTAATACCGTCCATAACATAACCGCTCACGCCTTTCTTCATCATTTTTTGCCGATGTTTGTCTGTCTGTGCTTATTTAATGCCCACAAAAGATCGACATGAAACCTATCTTTAGGAACTAATCTTAAAGTACTGTGCAAACAGAAGAACGATTCCCTCAAATGATACTTTCTAAATAGAACAAGGGAAGCGGATAATTGTTATGTGCCATTCTTACTAATGTTTTAAAAGCTCCTTTTAAGGATATATAGGTGATAAGAAAAAAAACACCACTGACAAGGAGGAAATGATTGTGAGAAAGGATGTAAATGTGGACAAGCGACACGTCGAGAAAAAGGAGGATACAAGTAGAGTAATCTCTACCTTCATTAAATATTTTGCATATGTGATTATCTTTTTTGGTTTTTTATGGTTTCTAGTTCGATACGTATTTCCAATGTTTCAATAATTAAATATCTACTTAATTGTGTTTTTGATCACTATATTAAGAACAACCCCTTCATATGCAATTTCAAGGAGGCGTGTTCATTAAGTACTACTTTTATCCCGTATATTTTTATCACCTAAGCCCTCCCCCAAGGACCAATAGGGGAGAAGTCCCTATTGGTTAATCATTTTTTTCTTGATATTTTTTAGAAAAGGCTATTGTTTACCAGTCCACTTAATAAAACTGGATTGATGGTAGTAAGTGAGGAAAAAAAGTCCCCTTCTAGTAGGAAGGGGATTTCGGTATATCGAAAGGAAATGAACAGCATAATAGCTAACTAACATTTATAAATGAGGTTCCTACTGCTCTAATAAATTTAGATATTACCTATTCGTCCATTCTACTAAGCTATCTTTTCGCTTCACGTGGCAACTCGAAAAAAGGTCGGATATCTTGAACGTATTCTAATATTCCCAAATATTCTCCATCCTCATCAAAAACACCTTTATACGTAATATGAATGTACTGATCCTTTTTTTTAAACCACATACTCTCACTAGATCGTTTCTTTGATTTAAGGTCTTGGACGAGCCTCATTACCTTTTTTAAACTTTTAGGAGGATGACAATTGGCAACATTACGACCAATCGAAATGGGTGTCCGTACAAACATCATGTCAGATGACGCTACTCTTTCATTAAAATATTTAAAAATACCATTTTTATCAATGAACGTTATTTCTACTGGTAAGTTATTCAGGATGCTGTTGGCTTCTTGTACTGTTAAGTAGCCACCGCCAATTTTTATATGCTTTGTTGTTGCATTATCTATTTCTTTATTACATTCATCCTCGACTGATACGCTTCGTTCCCATTCTTTTTGTGGATCTATAAAGCAATAACCAAATGTATCGCCTTCCCTCGCTATAGCTAACCAATCATCTTCGTTAAAAATGTTGAGAACGATTGGTAATAGGATAGATTCTTCATCAAACATCATGTCTGTCATTTTACTTTGGAATATTTGATAAGATTGCTTAACGGATGCTATTTCTATAGCTTGTATATTCTCTATCTTTCTTTTTACATTTTTATATAAGATGCGGATTCGATCATCTCCCTCCCACATAATTCTTGTAGGAGTAATTTGCCCATAACGCTCTAATATAGGGAAAATGAGTTTTTCTTTTCGATTATAGTGCCTATTCAATTGTCCTAATTGAGACACGTCTTCCTTTAACTTCTCTATAACTTCTTCCTCTTGTACCCATTGTGAACTTTTCTCCAGTAATTCTATTTGGCCATTCATTTGATCTAAAATGGATTGAAATTCCTTATTTTCAGCTATTAAAATTTGAACCGGGTGACCCTCGTGATTGGAATCAGGAACATGCCATTCATTAATAGCTAGACCATATAGTTGTTTATAAATAGAAAATAGCTTTACAACATCATCCGACGTAATGCCATGGCCCCCATTTTTTAATTCCTGTACAATCAACAATATTTCAACAGCACTAACCTGGTTAAGATGTTTATCAAAATCCTCTTTCACGGTTTCTTGCGGTTTACCATCATGTAAACGAAGTAAAATATCTTTTAAAATATTGACTAGTTTGGGATTAAATTGTGCGTTAGCCATTTTTTCACCTCTTATCGTAAAAAGTTGCCTTTTATAAATGTTAATTAATAAAAAGCTTCTTAAAAGTTTACTACAACTCATAAGAAGCGGACTGTTACATTTATCACAGTTTATAATTGGGTAGCAAAAGGCTGGAAATGAATAATTTTAAAAATGATGGAAAGAAATTAAAATGTAGGGGGAAGTGTAATAAGAGAATTTTACAGAAGATTTGTTAATAGTGAATTTAACAGAATAGAACTTTGACAGTTCCTTCTTTTCTTGCAACGTCTAAACACCTTTCAATAAATTGTAATATTTGCTTCCCATATATCTGATTCACATAATGTGCGCTCGTTAGATAGATTTTGTTTATACATTCGTTTTGCTTTCTCTAATTGCTCCTGCGTGTATATGGCTGAATCAAAAATACCACTAACGCCTCCATTTTTGTCATTCGCATCAAGCAAATGATATAGATCTATAGCAAAATAATTAGACGAATGAAAATGGGCATAAACAATTTCTTTCCCTTCTTTATCAACACCTGAAAAATAATGCCCCACTAATCATTACCTCCTTTAAAATAATTCTTTTAATTTAAAAGCTTTGTAGGAACACCAATTTTATAGATGTATTTCCCTTTTCAAGTTAGTTGTCAATGTACATTTAAGATACCGATTAAAATTAGTTGGAGGGGTTAAATCTAGAAATTTTATTATCCTTTCTTATAAACTAAAAAGAGGCCTCTTATAAGTTTTTTGTAAACTCATGAGAAGCCTCCGTTAATTTACCTCAATGTTTGCAAAATGTTAGCATTACACTCTCATCTTACATAAAACCCTTATAAATCAAGGGGTGAAGCGGCTTATTACATCATGCCGCCCATTCCACCCATGCCGCCCATGTCAGGCATGCCGCCGCCAGCGTTTTCTTCTGGGATGTCTGCAACTACTGCTTCAGTAGTTAAGAACATAGCAGATACGCTTGCTGCGTTTTGAAGTGCAGAACGAGTAACTTTAGTTGGGTCTACGATACCAACTTCAAGCATGTTAACCCATTCGCCAGTTGCAGCGTTGAAACCAACTCCAACTTCTTCTTTCTTTAGGCGTTCTACAATAACAGATCCTTCTAGACCTGCGTTGTGAGCGATTTGACGAACTGGCTCTTCGATTGCACGTAATACAATTTTCACACCAGTAGCTTCGTCGCCTTCAGCTGTGATATTAGCAACTTTGTTGTAGATGTTTACAAGTGCAGTACCACCACCAGCTACGATACCTTCTTCTACTGCAGCACGAGTAGAATTTAATGCGTCTTCGATACGAAGTTTGCGCTCTTTTAATTCTGTTTCTGTTGCAGCACCAACTTTGATTACCGCTACACCACCAGCTAATTTAGCTAGGCGCTCTTGTAATTTTTCACGGTCGAACTCAGAAGTAGTTTCTTCTAATTGAGCACGGATTTGGCCAACACGAGCTTGGATATCGTCTGTGTTTCCATGACCGTTAACAACTGTTGTATTTTCTTTCGTTACAACAATCTTATCTGCACGTCCTAATTGACCGATGTTAGCAGATTTTAAGTCTAAACCTAATTCTTCTGTAATAACTTCTCCACCTGTAAGAATTGCGATGTCTTGAAGCATTGCTTTACGACGGTCACCGAAGCCAGGAGCTTTAACAGCTACTGCATTGAATGTACCACGTAATTTGTTTACTACTAATGTAGCTAACGCTTCACCTTCCACATCTTCAGCAATTAGTAATAATGGTTTACCTTGTTGTACTACTTGCTCTAATACAGGTAAGATTTCTTGAATGTTTGTAATCTTTTTGTCTGTAATTAAGACGTATGGATTGTCTAAAACTGCTTCCATTTTGTCAGAATCAGTTACCATGTATGGAGATGCATATCCACGGTCGAATTGCATACCTTCTACTACTTCTAGTTCAGTAGTGAATCCTTTAGACTCTTCTAACGTAATAACTCCGTCGTTACCTACGCGCTCCATTGCTTCTGCGATTAGTTGACCAACTTCTTCGTCAGCAGCAGAGATAGCAGCAACTTGTGCGATAGACTCTTTACCTTCAATTGGCTTAGAGATTGTTTTTAATTCTTCAACTGCTACAGCAACAGCCTTTTCAATCCCTTTACGGATACCCATTGGGTTCGCACCAGCAGTTACGTTCTTTAATCCTTCACGGATCATCGCTTGTGCTAGTACTGTTGCAGTAGTTGTACCGTCACCAGCGATTTCGTTCGTTTTGCTAGCAACTTCCGCTACTAATTTTGCACCCATATTTTCGAAAGCATCTTCTAATTCGATTTCTTTCGCAATTGTAACACCGTCATTTGTAATTAGTGGAGAACCAAATTTCTTTTCTAATACAACGTTACGTCCTTTTGGTCCTAATGTTACTTTAACAGCATCAGCTAATTTATCTACACCACGTAGCATAGAGCGACGTGCTTCTTCACTAAATTTAATTTCTTTTGCCATGACCTAGACCTCCTCAGAATAGTTCATATTTTTTATGAAATAGTTTTCTTATTTACCAACAACAGCTAAAACATCTGCTTCTTTTAAAATTAAATATTCTTTACCGTCATATTTCACTTCTGTACCAGCATATTTTGAAAAGATAACGCTATCGCCTGATGCAACTTCTAGTGCAACACGCTCTCCGCTTTCTAGTACACGACCTGAACCAACAGCTACTACTTTACCTTCTTGCGGTTTCTCTTTTGCAGAGTCTGGTAATACAATACCACTAGCAGTTTTTTCTTCTGACTGTACTAGTTCAATAATAATGCGATCACCGATTGGCTTTAACAAGTGAAACGACCTCCTCAAAATTATATGTAAGTATTTTTTTATTAGCACTCTAAACACTCGAGTGCTAACACAATTAATATATTAATGAATTAGTGATATTTTTGCAAGTATTTAGTTTATATTTTTTGCACATTTTTTACTTCTTTTTGTACAAAAATGATCTAACATTACGTAACACCTTTTCCATTATCTCACAATCATTTAATATTTAACCATTGTTTTTAATTATATGGATTAATTGATAAAATACAGCTGAGAATAAACTATATCTTTTTATTAGAAAACAGTTTATATGGTACAATACGTAGGAACAATTAGATAGAGGAGATTATGATGACATCAACCTATTGGAAAGTAATTATCGCCTATATTATTATGCAATTTTCTGCACTAGTTGGTATTCCACTTCTCGTTGAACTAGGAATCGGGAACGAGCTTGATTATGATGCACGAATGACATTACTTTTTAGTTATTGGACGACAATCAGCTTCACACTCGGCTTACTTATTATCCTCTGGCTGCTTCGAAAGGATTTCCAGGAAAAAGATCTACGCGGACCACAATCATCCATTTTCCAAACGATTATTTGGTCTATATTAGGTTTTTGGGTGGCTCTTTTCGGACAAGGAATAGCAGCGATGGTTCAACAGCAATTATTCGGAATAGAACCAGGCAGTGAGAATACTCAACAAATTATGGAGTTTATTAGTTCTTCTGCGGCAATTATTTTTGCGGTAGCTATTGCAGGGCCTATTTTAGAAGAAATTATCTTCCGAAAAATCATTTTCGGCGTACTATATAAGAAGTACAATTTTGCAGTAGGCTTAATTGTTAGTTCTTTATTATTTGCAGTTGTTCATCAAGAATTTGAACATCTACTTATATACTTTGTCATGGGAGCTATTTTTGCATTCCTATATGTAAAAACGAACCGAATAATTGTCCCAATTATCGCTCATGTTTCGATGAATTCCTTTGTCGTTCTAGTGCAACAAATTTTTCGTGAAGATATTGAGCGTCAACTTGAAAAACTAGAGCAAATGCAAAGCTTCATATACTTGTTTTTATAGAAGAGATAACGGAGGATATAATTTATGCGCATTACCCCATTAAGAATGGTTGTATTTTATTCCATTATGGGAATTTTATTTCTCTACCTTGCCGTCGTAACAAAAGGTGAAACGATTTGGCAATTTCACACCATTCTTTTTATGTTAATTGCAACTTTTGATTTTGGAGTGGCAATCCGGGCCTACCTTTTACACGGAAAAATTAAAGAGATGAAGAAGCAAAAATAATATTATTTTTCCTATTAGAAAAAGCAATCCCGAGGGATTGCTTTTTTAATCTTTATTCATATTTTCTAATTCCATTTTTGTTTCGGCTAATTTAGCTTTACGATACGCAATTCTAGAAATGATAATACTAATTTCGTATAAAATAAATAACGGCACAGTTACCATTAAATGTGACAACAATTCTGGTGGAGTGATAAAAGCCGCAACTACTAAAAGTATAAAATAGGCTATTTTACGGAACTTCACAAAAAATTGTGGTGTCACTATACCTAATCTAGTTAAAAACATAACGACTACAGGTAGCTGAAATAAAACTCCAAATGGAACCGTTAATTGAAATAGAAATTGAAAGTATTCATTAATGCCAATTACTTGATTAATTTCTAAGCGATTGGCAAGACCCATCATAAAAGAAACTACAAATGGAAACAAAACAAAGTAGGAAAATGCTAATCCACTTAAAAATAAAATTAAAGAAATTGGAATGTAGCTAAGTGTTACTCTACGTTCTTTCTCATATAAGCCTGGGCTAATAAAGGACCAAAGCTGATAAAAAGCAACAGGAAACGTAATAATGAACGCAATTAAAAAGGCAAACTGCATAAATACCTTAATAGGATCTGTTAAGCGAAAAGCGTTCATCGTTAAATCTCTTGCTTGCTCTGTATGTTGTAAATAGACAATAATCGGCTCTGCAAGAAAGAACCCACCAATAACGGAGGCCATAAAAAGGGAACCTACTATAATTAATCGCTTGCGCAGTTCTCCTATATGGTCATAGACCGACATTTCCTTATCTGTCATATATGTTCATCCTTACATTACTTCTTGTCTTCTTTTTTTATATCATCATCGTCATCGGCTAAACCTTTAGTAGCCTTTTTGAACTCACGTAGCGTATTTCCGGCTGCTTTCCCGAGTTCTGGCAACTTTTTCGGACCGAATATTAATAGTGCTGCAAATACAATTAATAGAATGCTTCCTGGACCTAATGGCATTCTTGTCACCTCCTCGAAATATACTTATTCTACTACTATTTTACTCAGTTGGATAGTGTTTTAGAAAATATACTAATGATTGTAATTCTACCGCTAAATCGATGTGATGAATACGTACAGTGTCTGGTACATTTATTCGCGCAGGTGTAAAGTTTAATATTCCCTTAATTCCCTTAGCGACTAGGCGATCTGTAATAGGTTGCGCAACATGAGCTGGTACTGTTAATATTGCAACTGTTACATCGTCAGGAAGCTCCATCTCTAAATCATCTAAATTGCGTACGGGAACACCTCCAATTTCTGTGCCAATCTTCGTTTCATCTACATCAAAAGCAACAGTTATCTTCGTGTTATTATTTTTTGAAAAATTGTAGTGAAGGAAAGCGGTTCCTAAATTCCCCACACCTATTAGACTAACATATGTTAATTCATCTTGGTCTAACGTTTTTCTAAAAAAAGTTAACAAATATTGAACATTATATCCGTACCCTTTTTTCCCTAACGCTCCAAAATAGCTAAAATCACGGCGAATCGTCGCTGAATCAACTTTTACCGCTTCACTTAACTCAGAAGAAGAAACTCTTTGTTTACCGGATGCATAAAGATTTTTTAAAAATCGATAATACAAAGGTAATCGTTTTGCAGTTGCTTGTGGTATTTTTAGTTGTTCGTTACTCATCCTATTCCCCCATTTACAATCCTACTTACTCTCTATTTTTTCCAATTACATTGAACGTAAACGATTTCATTCTTTTACCCTATCGCTTGCTTGAACAATTAGTAGAAGAGCGATAAACTAAGTTTAATATAGAGGTGAAAAAATGATTATTTTACAAGTAAATCAACTACATAAATATTTTGGTGCTGAACTTATTTTATCGAATATAAAGCTAGAAGTACAATCACGAGACAGAATCGCACTAGTTGGTAGAAACGGTGCTGGTAAATCAACACTTTTAAAAATAATTTCTAATCAACTCTCTTATGATAGCGGTGAAATTATTAAACCGAAGAATGTTACGATCGGTTACCTTGCACAGCATACCGGATTAGACTCAAGCCGCTCCATTTGGGAAGAATTTCTTTCTGTTTTTTCTCATCTCAAACAAATGGAAAGACAAATGAGAGACTTAGAAGAGAAAATGGCAGATCCTACACGTTTTTCTTCAGATGAAGAGTATGCCAAATTATTAAAAGAATATGATTCCCTACAAGAATCGTATAAACAACAAGGTGGCTTCCAATACGAAGCAGATATTCGGTCCATTCTTCACGGACTAAACTTTGCTACCTTTGATTATACCACACCAATTACCAGTTTGAGTGGTGGACAAAAAACAAGATTAGCTCTTGGTAAGTTACTATTAACGAAGCCAGATTTACTTATTTTAGACGAACCGACGAACCATTTAGATATAGAGACGTTAACGTGGCTAGAATCCTACTTACAAAGTTATCCTGGTGCCCTATTAATCGTTTCCCACGACCGTTATTTCCTAGACAAAGTAGTTTCTATCGTTTACGAAATATCTCGAAATGAATCCACTAAATTCATTGGAAACTACAGTAAATACTTACAACGAAAAGCAGAACAATACGAACGAGAAATGAAAATGTTTGAAAAGCAACAAGATGAAATTTCCAAGCTTAAAGATTTTGTTCAACGTAATATTGCAAGAGCGTCTACAACGAAACGGGCACAAAGTAGACAAAAGCAGTTAGATCGAATGCAGTTAATGCAGCGACCGAAAGGCGATGAAAAATCGGCCTCCTTCTCTTTTGAAATCGATAGGCAAAGCGGTAATGATGTGTTAAAAGTAGAAAACTTAACATTTTCATATGAAAATAAGCCTATCTTCGAAAATATAAACCTTTCGCTTCATCGTGGTGATAGTGTTGCGTTAGTTGGACCTAATGGCGTTGGGAAAACTACATTGTTAAAATTGCTTGTGGAGAAACTCCCTAAACAAATTGGAAAAATTCAATTTGGAGCGAATGTTTCTATTAGTTATTATGACCAACAACAAGCAGAATTACATTCCAACAAACGGGTTCTGGACGAGTTATGGGATGATTATCCTCATTTAGTAGAGAAAGAAATTCGAACTGTCTTAGGAAATTTCTTGTTTAGTGGTGATGATGTTTTAAAACCTGTTAACAGTTTAAGTGGGGGAGAAAAAGCACGTCTTGCATTATCAAAAATGATGTTGCAAAAGTCAAACGTACTTATTTTAGACGAACCGACGAACCATCTAGACCTTGATAGCAAACAAGTATTGGAAAATGCATTAATGGATTATCCAGGCACTATACTTTTCGTATCACATGACCGTTACTTTATTAACCGGATTGCCACAAAAGTAATCGAACTATCTTCTCAGAATGCTGTAGAGTTTTTAGGTGACTATGATTACTTCGTGCAAAAGAAGTTTGAGATAGAAGAACTTAATAAGTTATCCACAGACTCTTCTACTGAAAAACAGAAAGAAAAACCTCAAGAAAAATTAAGCTATGAACAGGAAAAAGAATTAAAAAGAAAAGAGCGACAGCGAAAACGTCGTATTGAAGAAATTGAGGAAGAAATAGAAGTACTGGAGTTACAACTAGAAGAAAATGAAAAGCTTTTATGCAAACCTGAAATTTACCAAAATCACGAAAAAGTACACCAATTAAATATAGAGAACGAAGAAGCTAACAATAAACTGCTTACTTTAATGGAAGAGTGGGAAGAACTGAACAGCTAAAGGATGCGAATTTTCGCATCCTTTCTATATTTTCTATCCACAAAAAGTAAACAATCCACATACTTATTAACAATTCTACTCTTATTTATTAAGGTATTCACAAACTTATCAACATTATCCACAAACATTAACACACTTATCCACATTATTTACTAACAAATGTTTTTTATTTATCCATAGATTATCTATACTTACTCACAGTTTTTAGTAACAACTGTGGATAACCATTTTTAGACTAATGCCTTTTCTAAATCTAGCCCTGGATTACCGTTTAAAGATAAAGGAGATCGTTTTCCTAATTGATAGAACACACTGCCTGCTGTTGCGATCATCGCTGCATTATCCGTACATAGTGATAATGGCGGAATTACTAGCTCCACATCTTTCAATTCACGAAAACTTTCCTCGAGTGCTGCACGCAAACCTTTATTCGCAGCAACCCCACCAGCTAAAACGACTTGGTTTACACCATATTCTTTTGTTGCTTTTATTGTTTTTGTTACTAGTACTTCTATCACACTTTCTTGAAAGCTTGCAGCTAAATTAGCAGGTTCAATTTTTTCACCCTTTTGAGAAGCGTTATGTAGGGTGTTAATAACCGCTGATTTTAAGCCTGAAAAACTAAAATCATAACTACCTTCTTCTAGCCAAGCCCTTGGCAGTGGAATATTTGCTTCTCCTTCTTGAGCTAGTCTGTCAATATGAGGGCCGCCCGGATACGGTAAATTTAATGTTCTTGCTACTTTATCATACGCTTCACCAACAGCGTCATCTCGCGTTTCACCGATTACTTTAAAAGAACCGTGCTTTTCCATATATACTAATTCCGTATGTCCACCCGAAACGACTAAAGCTAAGAGAGGAAATTGGAGGTCGGTTACTAGCTGATTCGCATATATGTGACCTGCAATGTGATGTACACCTACTAACGGCTTATTATGTGCAAAGGAAATAGCCTTGGCCGCATTAACACCAATTAATAATGCTCCTACTAATCCAGGTCCTTCCGTTACTGCAATCGCATCGATTTCTTCCATCGTTACCCCTGATTGCTCTAACGTCTCTTCTAAAACAACGGTTATTTGCTCCACATGATGTCTTGACGCAATTTCTGGTACAACTCCACCAAAACGTTTATGACTTTCAATTTGTGAAGCAACGACATTAGCTACAATTTCTTTTCCGTTTTTAATGATGGATGCTGCCGTTTCATCACAACTTGTTTCAATTCCTAATATATACTCGTCTTTTTTCATTTCACTCATAAATTCACCCACATTACTAATGCATCTTCATTATTATCTACATAATAGTTTTTACGAATTCCACCAGGTTGGAAGCCATGTTTTTTATATAGTGATTGTGCAATATAATTGGATACTCTTACTTCTAATGACATGACAGAACCACCCTTTTCTATTGCTACTTCTTTTGCTTTTACTAATAGTTGATCACCTAATTTTTTTCCACGATAATCAGGGTCAATTGCAATATTTGTTATTTGAGCATCTCCCATTACAATCCAAAGTCCACAATAACCGATTATTCTTTCTCTGTCTAATAACACGAGATAATAGGCATATGGATTAATCATTATTTCATGATGGAATGCTTCTTTTGTCCATGGAGAAGGGAAACTTTTCTTTTCTACTTCGTATACACCATTAATATGTTCTTCATTCATTTTTACAATTTCCACTGTTAACATCATCAAGATTCCCCTATTTAGTTTGGTTGTTTTCTAGCCATTTTGCCTCTGCCTCAGCTAATCTCGTATAGTTAGGAACAAACGTATGTAAATCTAATACTTCCTCGTTCATACCTAATATAGCTAAATCTCCAGGGCGGCTATTTAGTTGTGCACCAGTAGCAAAAATTGCCCTTTTAGCTAATTTTTCTATAATAACCTCTTTGTGAAGTTGGACATCATTTCCGATAAATAATATTTCACTGTTCAAGGCGGCTAATTGATCTAACCAATTTTGTAAATCGATGTTAACGTCCTCGAGTTTTTCAATTAGGTTCTCGTTCTCCCATTCATACAAACCTGTATATACTTGCCCTCTTCTCGCATCCATTAACGGGCAAATAAGACCCGAAAAGTAACGTCCGTTCGCAGCCATTAGCTTTAAGCTTGATACCCCTACAAGTGGAATGTTTAAACTCCAGGCTAACGTTTTCGCTATCGTAACACCAATTCGAACACCTGTGTAGGAACCTGGTCCATGAGCGACGACAATTCTATGTAAATCTTTAGGCTTCATTTGGCACTCTTCCATTACCTTTTCAATTGCTGGCATCGCTCGTAATGAATGATTTATTTTCGTATTTGTCATATGTTCCCCTATAACGAGGCCATCTTTTATTAACGCTACACTCAACACGTAAGTGGACGTATCAATTGCTAGTACGTTCATTTCTTTAACTCCTCACAAATCTTCTCATAACGTTTTCCATTTCCCTTAAAAACTACTTCTCTTTCGTCATCACCTTTATGGTATATATTAATTTCTAACCTTTCTGCTGGTAAGTAGTCTTTTATTAAGTGTGCCCATTCTACCACCGTTACACCATTCCCATAAAAATAGTCATCAAAACCTAAATCTTCATCACTTTCTGCTAACCGATACACATCCATATGGTATAGTGGTAATCTTCCTTCATATTCTTTAATAATTGTAAAAGTAGGGCTGTTCACATTTCTTGTAATATGTAATCCTTTAGCAAGGCCTTTCGTAAACGTCGTTTTACCTGCCCCTAAGTCGCCTTCTAACAATATAACATCACCTTCAACTAACTTTTCTGCTAACCTTTGAGCTAACCCCATTGTTTGTTCTGTTGAATGTGTTGTAAATGCAACCTGTACCATTCATTCATTCTCCTTAACTAAAAAAATGATTATAACCTGAATCCGATACTTCTTCTAATTCTCCGTTTTTATTTCTTATATACACTTTACCCTTACCACGTTGCACATAGCCAATATTTGATAATGGTATGTTTTCTTTTTCACAAATGGCAGAAAGTTGCTTCCAATTTTCTTTGCTTATAGTCCCAACTAGTTCAAAATCCTCTCCACCCGTTAATGCCCACTTTAGTGCTTTTTCGTTATTATATTCTAAAAGAGCACGACTATATGGGATTGTCTCACTATCTATAACCATATTTACGTTACTAGCATTTGAAATTTCCTTTAGTTCGCTTACAAGTCCGTCACTTACGTCATTTAATGATACACGAGTAAATTGTGATAGGATTCGACCAAGAGTCACCCTCGGTGTAGGTGTTTGATGTCTACGTATTAAATAGGAATTTTGTCCTTGTACTTCTTTATTTCCTTCCAATAGAACATCTAATCCTCCCTGAGCATCTCCTAATGTACCCGATACAAATACTACGTCTCCTTCTTCAGCATTAGATCGTAATAATCTTCGCCCAGCTTCTACCTTTCCAATTGCCGTTACACTAATAACTAATTTAGAATGCGTAGAAGTCGTATCTCCACCGATCAAATCCATTTTGTATTCATCTCCGGCTTTTTTCAGTCCATCATATATCTCCAATAACTCACTTTCTTTCCAATTAGAAGGAATACTGATAGAAACTAAATAATACTGTGGGATTCCGCCCATTGCTGCAATATCGCTAATATTAGCAGCTAATGCTTTATATCCAATATGATAGGGACTCATCGTAGTAGGTAAAAAGTGTTTGTCTTCTACCATTGTATCTACACAAACAATCTGCTCAAATCGCGCATCGACTGAAAAGATTGCTGCATCATCTCCTATCCCGATTAATCCTGAGTGATGCAGTGTAGCAGGTTGAACTTTTTTTATAAAATCAAATTCATCTCGGACAGACATTATGTCAACTCCTCATGTAAATCATGCTTTATCTATTATAACGAATGATGAGGTTGTTGGAAAACATGTTCACATATCTAACATACAAAATTTAATAGACATAGAGGATTTTTGTAAAATTTGTAGAATATTTAAATTTGTCTGTAAATAATTATCATTGATAGACAAAACTACAAAATCTTATTACTAGGGGGTAATGATTAACATGAAATGGAAAGGCTTATTGTTCTTATTTTTTCTATTATTTTTAACAGCTTGCGGAAATAACGGTAACGTGAACACTGGTGTGGACGAAATGGATGATACCGACTTTGAGTTTGAAAATGCTGAGACTGGCCAAACTTTCGAAGTTGTTCATGCGTATACATTGTATGATTCATATTTTGAAGAGATTAAAGACGTACCAAATGACGGTCATTTAGATGTTTATAAATCTACAGTTGTAGATCCAATCTATGATGCTTGTTTTGCGGATGGGGAATTCGTCCATTTAGCAGATGCTTATATTAACGACATTCCAAAAAACCGTATAGCATTACAAGATGTTATTAAACGGATTAATACAAAAAGCACAAACGAAGCTATACAAGACGCATTATTAAACTCCTCTAACCTTTTAGCTACTGAAGGAAATACGGTTGTATGTGTTTTCCCTTCAAGTGATACGAACACTAATGTATTAACAATTGGGTCCGGAAAAATACTAATTACCTATAACCGAAATTACACAAATGATATTTTAAAAAGCGCAACAGCTCACGGATACTTACAAAGTGTTTGGGCATCCGATTTTTATAACGGGGAATCACTTACAGTTTTAGATCACATCGTACTTGGTGGAAAAGCAGTAAAATTTGAAAAAGAAGTATTTCCAAATATTGAAGTTACAAAAGTAAATCCAGAATTTAGCTCTGCACATTGGAATACAATTAGCAAAGATTTCGATACGG
>NZ_CP018866.1:4767500-4830000 GCF_002250055.1 Sutcliffiella cohnii | reverse complement strand
TGAGCGGACGAGCCTTCCTCAGGAAACCTTAGGCATTCGGTGGAAGGGATTCTCACCCTTCTTTCGCTACTCATACCGGCATTCTCACTTCTAAGCGCTCCACCAGTCCTTACGGTCTAGCTTCAACGCCCTTAGAACGCTCTCCTACCACTGTTCGTAAGAACAGTCCGCAGCTTCGGTGATACGTTTAGCCCCGGTACATTTTCGGCGCAGAGTCACTCGACCAGTGAGCTATTACGCACTCTTTAAATGGTGGCTGCTTCTAAGCCAACATCCTGGTTGTCTAAGCAACTCCACATCCTTTTCCACTTAACGTATACTTTGGGACCTTAGCTGGCGGTCTGGGCTGTTTCCCTCTTGACTACGGATCTTATCACTCGCAGTCTGACTCCTGAGAAACAAGTCTTTGGCATTCGGAGTTTGACTGAATTCGGTAATCCGATGAGGACCCCTAGTCCAATCAGTGCTCTACCTCCAAGACTCTTTACTCAAGGCTAGCCCTAAAGCTATTTCGGAGAGAACCAGCTATCTCCAGGTTCGATTGGAATTTCTCCGCTACCCACACCTCATCCCCGCACTTTTCAACGTGCGTGGGTTCGGGCCTCCATTCAGTGTTACCTGAACTTCACCCTGGACATGGGTAGATCACCTGGTTTCGGGTCTACGACCACGTACTATGACGCCCTATTCAGACTCGCTTTCGCTACGGCTCCGTCTCATCAACTTAACCTTGCACGTAATCGTAACTCGCCGGTTCATTCTACAAAAGGCACGCTATCACCCATTAACGGGCTCTAACTACTTGTAGGCACACGGTTTCAGGATCTTTTCACTCCCCTTCCGGGGTGCTTTTCACCTTTCCCTCACGGTACTGGTTCACTATCGGTCACTAGGGAGTATTTAGCCTTGGGAGATGGTCCTCCCAGCTTCCGACGGGATTTCTCGTGTCCCGCCGTACTCAGGATCCACTCAAGAGAGAACGAGGTTTCAACTACAGGGTTTTTACCTTCTATGACAGACCTTTCCAGGTCACTTCGTTTACCCCGTTCTTTTGTAACTCCGTATAGAGTGTCCTACAACCCCAAGAGGCAAGCCTCTTGGTTTGGGCTAATTCCGTTTCGCTCGCCGCTACTCAGGAAATCGCGTTTGCTTTCTCTTCCTCCGGGTACTTAGATGTTTCAGTTCCCCGGGTCTGCCTTCCATACCCTATGTATTCAGGTAAGGATACTACTCCATTACGAGCAGTGGGTTTCCCCATTCGGAAATCTCTGGATCAAAGCTTACTTACAGCTCCCCAAAGCATATCGGTGTTAGTCCCGTCCTTCATCGGCTCCTAGTGCCAAGGCATCCACCGTGCGCCCTTAATAACTTAACCGTCGACAAATGATAAGCGTCGCATCTCTTCGTCAGCTTCCTTCGCTCACGTCCTCATGTACGCTTTTGTACACTCCGGCGCTCGCTCAGTCGCTTCCTCGACCTGCTCGCTTCTAATTTGTCTTAGTATTCAACCTAAAATTAGGTTTCGTTGATAACAGCGAATTGTTATCATTAGAAAATTACTAAGATGAACGATACTTGTGAATGTATCTTGATTACTTATATTATCTAGTTTTCAAAGAACATGGCTACTGACTTCAATCACATCGTGATTAGCTTCGTAGCTTAACCTTCATGCTACTCTTGCTGCTTAAGGAATCCATCATCGTGGATTTCACTTGCAGACGCAAGCGCAATATTAATAGAGAGAATGATCTCTCAAAACTAAACAAAACAATGAGCGTGATTTTCCTTAGAAAGGAGGTGATCCAGCCGCACCTTCCGATACGGCTACCTTGTTACGACTTCACCCCAATCATCTGTCCCACCTTAGGCGGCTGGCTCCAAAAGGTTACCCCACCGACTTCGGGTGTTACAAACTCTCGTGGTGTGACGGGCGGTGTGTACAAGGCCCGGGAACGTATTCACCGCGGCATGCTGATCCGCGATTACTAGCGATTCCGGCTTCATGTAGGCGAGTTGCAGCCTACAATCCGAACTGAGAACGGTTTTATGGGATTGGCTCGACCTCGCGGTTTTGCTGCCCTTTGTACCGTCCATTGTAGCACGTGTGTAGCCCAGGTCATAAGGGGCATGATGATTTGACGTCATCCCCACCTTCCTCCGGTTTGTCACCGGCAGTCTCCTTAGAGTGCCCAACTAAATGCTGGCAACTAAGAACAAGGGTTGCGCTCGTTGCGGGACTTAACCCAACATCTCACGACACGAGCTGACGACAACCATGCACCACCTGTCACTCTGTCCCCCGAAGGGGAACGCTCTATCTCTAGAGGTGGCAGAGGATGTCAAGACCTGGTAAGGTTCTTCGCGTTGCTTCGAATTAAACCACATGCTCCACCGCTTGTGCGGGCCCCCGTCAATTCCTTTGAGTTTCAGTCTTGCGACCGTACTCCCCAGGCGGAGTGCTTAATGCGTTAGCTGCAGCACTAAAGGGCGGAAACCCTCTAACACTTAGCACTCATCGTTTACGGCGTGGACTACCAGGGTATCTAATCCTGTTTGCTCCCCACGCTTTCGCGCCTCAGCGTCAGTTACAGACCAGAGAGTCGCCTTCGCCACTGGTGTTCCTCCACATCTCTACGCATTTCACCGCTACACGTGGAATTCCACTCTCCTCTTCTGCACTCAAGTCTCCCAGTTTCCAATGACCCTCCACGGTTGAGCCGTGGGCTTTCACATCAGACTTAAGAAACCGCCTGCGCGCGCTTTACGCCCAATAATTCCGGACAACGCTTGCCACCTACGTATTACCGCGGCTGCTGGCACGTAGTTAGCCGTGGCTTTCTGGTTAGGTACCGTCAAGGTGCGAGCAGTTACTCTCGCACTTGTTCTTCCCTAACAACAGAGCTTTACGACCCGAAGGCCTTCATCGCTCACGCGGCGTTGCTCCATCAGACTTTCGTCCATTGTGGAAGATTCCCTACTGCTGCCTCCCGTAGGAGTCTGGGCCGTGTCTCAGTCCCAGTGTGGCCGATCACCCTCTCAGGTCGGCTACGCATCGTTGCCTTGGTGAGCCGTTACCTCACCAACTAGCTAATGCGCCGCGGGCCCATCTGTAAGTGTTAGCCGAAACCAACTTTCAATATAGTACCAGGAGGTACTATATATTATCCGGTATTAGCTCCGGTTTCCCGAAGTTATCCCAGTCTTACAGGCAGGTTGCCCACGTGTTACTCACCCGTCCGCCGCTAACTTCTTTAAAGCAAGCTCTAAAGAAGTTCGCTCGACTTGCATGTATTAGGCACGCCGCCAGCGTTCGTCCTGAGCCAGGATCAAACTCTCCGTAGAGTATTTGATTGCTCAAAATGTTGCTGACTTATCGTCAATTTATTGTTTTGTCGATTTTAAAAACCGACTTGCACGCTATTGTTTTGTTTAGTTTTCAAAGAACATTTTATTGGAGCGGGTGATGGGAATCGAACCCACGACATCAGCTTGGAAGGCTGAGGTTTTACCATTAAACTACACCCGCTAAATTATATTTCAAATCGGGAAGACAGGATTTGAACCTGCGACCCCTTGGTCCCAAACCAAGTGCTCTACCAAGCTGAGCTACTTCCCGTCTACTATTTTAAAAATAATGGCGCGCCCGAGAGGACTCGAACCCCTAACCTTTTGATCCGTAGTCAAACGCTCTATCCAATTGAGCTACGGGCGCTCGTTTTAGCGACTTATCTATAATATCATTTCGTTTTTACTAAGTCAACACTTTTTTTATTTTATTTCTTTCGATGCGGTCGAGAAGACTCGAACTTCCACGGGATTACCTCCCACTAGGCCCTCAACCTAGCGCGTCTGCCATTCCGCCACGACCGCTCAAAAATACGATGGTGCGGGTGAAGGGACTCGAACCCCCACGTCAAAGACACTAGATCCTAAGTCTAGCGCGTCTGCCAATTCCGCCACACCCGCTTTTATAAGTTGGCTGGGCTAGCTGGATTCGAACCAACGCATGACGGAGTCAAAGTCCGTTGCCTTACCGCTTGGCTATAGCCCATAAATATTATAGTGGCGGTCCCGACGGGAATCGAACCCGCGATCTCCTGCGTGACAGGCAGGCATGTTAACCGCTACACCACGGGACCTCTTGTTATAATAACTTTTTTAAATAAAGATTGGTTGCGGGGGCAGGATTTGAACCTACGACCTTCGGGTTATGAGCCCGACGAGCTACCGGACTGCTCCACCCCGCGACGATAAAATAGGTCACAATTCCACGCTTCCAAACCGTTTTACCGGACTGTCGCTTCCTCTTCTGGTAGTTCTGAGAAGTTGAATGCGTTGGGGCAACCTTTAGCGTATTCGTTGAATTATTTCTCACCACTACATGACGGGACCCCTAAAACACAAAAACTTCTTTAGGGATAGAAATGGGAGGCAAAACTTTTGTTCTGCATCCCATTTTCCTTAATATGACCCGTACGGGATTCGAACCCGTGTTACCGCCGTGAAAGGGCGGTGTCTTAACCGCTTGACCAACGGGCCAAACATATGATGGCGGAGAAGGAGGGATTTGAACCCTCGCGCCGCTTACACGACCTACACCCTTAGCAGGGGCGCCTCTTCAGCCACTTGAGTACTTCTCCGTATGGCTCCACCAGTAGGATTCGAACCTACGACCCTTCGGTTAACAGCCGAATGCTCTACCGCTGAGCTATGGTGGAATAATAATTATATTTACTTTTACGAGAAACGATTTCAGTTAAGCCGAATGTCCTCGTCTCAGGAAGCCTAATCAAGTAGCGGCTCGCCGAGTACAACTCGCAGTAATCTCATCGAAGCAATTGCTCGTTGCTCTACCGCTGAGCTATGGTGGAATAGTGAACCATTTGTCCAAAACATTATGAGTCGGACAAGTTTTATTTTACTTTCACTTCTTTAAAATGTCAAGGCTATTCAAGATAGGAATTTTTCCTAATTTTCCGAAGTGCCTTAGCTTTTGTGAGAAGCGACCTTGATAATTTATCACATCTGAAAACAGAAGTCAATATTTTATTTTTCTTGTAATCTCCCTTTACACTTCCCGCATACGTAACGGTTAATATCAACCTTTCTTCTCCTTCTATATTGTAATCCACAGCCAGTACATTCATAGTGTCGATAGCTGCCAGTTGTACGCTTTTGCTTCAACCCTTCTATCGGTTGGCAAAACCTTGGTGCCCCCACTTTTTTTAGAAGTACTTTGAAATCTTGATCCCTATGTTGATAGCCTTTTCCTTGAATATGCAAATGATAATGGCAAAGTTCATGTTTTATTATTCCAATGAGTTCATCCAGTCCGAACTCTTCATAATACTTTATGTTTAATTCTATGTCGTTTGTATGCGTTAAGTACCTTCCACCTGTTGTTCGCAGCCGATGATTAAAGTAAGCTCTATTTACGAACGGCCTTTGGAAGTATTCCAATGAAAGTTCTTCTACTAACATCTGTACTTTTTGATCATCCATAACAATCCCTCACTCGAACCAATACGTAATAAAATGCATAGTATGATAATACCTTAAAAAAAGATAAAGGTGGTATGCATATGCCTACATGGTTTATGAAACAAATGCAACGTGCCTACAAAGAAAAAAATCGATATCAAATAAAGCTTTTAAATCAATGTTGGTATTTTTATTATGAAAAACAAAACACAACAGATATAAAAGAAGACTAGACGAACTAGTCTTCTTCTCTATTTAAACCGTTTGTAGTTCTGGTTGTAACATAGTTAGAGCTACTCGGCCTTTTTTCACATCCACATCTTCTACCCATACAGTAACAATATCTCCTACCGAAACAACATCTAGCGGATGCTTAACATATTGATTACTAAGTTTGGAAATATGCACTAAACCATCCTGTTTAACACCGATATCGACAAAAGCACCAAAATCTACGACGTTTCTTACCGTGCCTTCAAGCTCCATGCCAGGTAATAAATCTTCTAATTGAAGTACATCTTGTTTTAATATCGGTTTAGGCATATCATCCCTCGGATCTCTTTCTGGTCGTACTAGAGATTCCATTATATCTCGTAACGTTACTTCACCAATTTCTAATTCTTCCGCCATTTGTTTTACATCTAACTCTTTTATCGCAGCTTGTAATTGTTCCGTTCCTATGTCACTGACCGACAAATTCAGTTTATCCAATAATGTTTTTGTCGCACTGTAGCTTTCAGGGTGAATGCTCGTGCGATCGAGTGGATTTTTCCCATCGATTACTCGTAGGAACCCAATACATTGCTCAAAAGTCTTAGCTCCTAAGCGAGGAATCCCTTTCAATTCTGATCTACTCGTAAAACGTCCTAGTTCCTCACGCTTTTTTACAATATTCGTTGCGACCGTTTTAGATAATCCAGATACATATTGCAATAGCGAGGTAGATGCGGTATTAACATTCACACCAACTTGGTTAACAACCGTTTCGACGACAAAGTTTAACGACTCTGCTAATCGTTTTTGTGTTACATCATGCTGATATTGACCAACCCCAACTGATTTCGGATCAATTTTTACTAATTCAGCTAAAGGGTCTTGAAGTCTACGAGCGATCGAAGCTGCACTTCTTTCCTCTACTTGTAGGTCAGGGAACTCTTCACGGGCCAATTCCGAAGCAGAATAAACACTTGCTCCTGCTTCATTTACAATTAAGTAGAAAGTGGATAGTCCATTATCTTTTAACACCTCTGCAACAAGCTGTTCTGTTTCTCTCGATGCCGTACCATTTCCTACCGCAATTACTTCGACATTATATTTTGTTATTACTTTTATCATTTCATCTTTTGCTTGTTGACGTTTATTTACGGGTGCATGCGGATAAACAACTCCTATATGCAGTAACTTTCCAGTTGCATCAACAACAGCAAGCTTACACCCTGTCCGGTAGGCAGGGTCTACACCTAGTACAACTTTGTCTTTTAATGGTGGTTGTAATAGAAGCTTCCTTAAGTTTTCGGAAAATATATGTATCGCCTGCTCTTCCCCTTTTTCCGTTAACTCTTTTCTAATTTCCCGTTCAATTGCTGGTTCAATTAACCTTTTATAACTATCTTCCATTGCTTCCTTCACAATGAACGCAGCTGCAGAACTTGAATTTTTGACAACTCGTTTTTCTAAAAAAGTATGTATTTTATCAACAGGAGCCTTTATCGAAACTTTTAAAATTTCTTCTTTTTCTCCACGATTTAAAGCTAAAATGCGGTGAGGTAAAATTTTTCCCACCGGTTCTTCATACTCATAATAAATGGTATATACTCCACGTTCATCTTTTTCTTCATCTTTTACAGATGACGTAATAACACCTTGTTTATATGTAATATCACGAATCCATTGACGGAAAGACGCATCATCTGAGACAACTTCCGCGATAATATCTTTTGCTCCTTGGATGACTTCTTCGACTTCTCTCACTTCTTTTTCTTCTGAAAGGAATTTAGAAGCTTCCTCTTCCACCTTTACGTTTAGAGGAAATGTAAGTAACCAATTAGCGAATGGCTCTAGTCCTTTTTCTTTCGCTACAGTTGCTTTTGTTCTTCGTTTCTGTTTATACGGTCTGTATAGGTCTTCTACTTGCTGAAGTTTGTCGGATTTCATTATTTGAATTTTTAACTCTTCCGTAAGCTTCCCTTGCTCTTCTATAAGACGAAGTACTTCTTCTTTTCTTTTCTCAATATTTTGCAAGTACTGCCATTTCTCAAAAATATTTCGAATTTGCACTTCATCTAACGAACCTGTTTGTTCTTTTCTATATCTAGCTATGAAAGGGACTGTATTGCCTTCCTCAATCAAATCAATAACTTTTTTTACTTGCCCTTTTGGAATTTGTATTTCATGAGATAGCTTTTGTAACAATTGCTGTTCTTTTTCATTCCATTCCAATCTACTAACCTCCTAGTCAATCCTTCTACATTCATCATATCAAAATCTTTCTAAAACAACAAAAGAGCATATGATACAAACATTGCCGTTAATGTTGATTAATCATATTCATGATCGCTGCTTGTCCTAGGCATAACAACAAAAATTTATAGGTTCCTAAAACGAAGAAAAAGGCTAACAAATCGTTAGCCACTATAAAAATTCTCCCGATATAATCGTTACGTCATCTTCCCCTTCATTTGAGTGATACTTTACTAGTTTCATCAGTAAGGAAGGGGGTAACATTCCTTTTAAGTAATTTCGAACAGAAGGTATCTCAATTCCATCAGAGTATATAAAGAATCTAGTACCTGCTTCGTAAACATAAGAATGTGTTTTCATTTTCAATGGTTTACCGGACATGTAGCCTTTAACCGGTAACGGATAAATTAATTTTTCATCAGGTGGATATAAAAAAAAGCGAATATTTCCGATACAGCTATATTCCAGTTTCTCCTCTTCGTAATACACTTTAAGTATAGAGACAGCCGCTCCTCTTTTTAACCGTAAACTTTTGTTGCATTCTTCCATAATGGTGGCGACATTTTCGTTTTCATATTCCCTCGCCACTTCAACTACTGATTTAGATGATTCGTAAGCATATTCACCACTACCTAGCCCATCAGCTACTACACATATGAAAAAGTCATTCGTAGCGTTAATGTAGTAACTATCTCCACAATAATATTTACCATTTTTCGCATTTTGATATGCACTCACTTGTACATGACGATGTGTTAGTTGTTCGATCATGTTAAAATCTCCGAATCTAATTGTTCTTTCCCTATTGCCTTTTTCAGTTTTTCTAAAGCTTTTCTCTGTAGTCTAGAAACGTGCATTTGGGAAATACCGAGGCGATCACCCGTTTCTTTTTGACTTAAGTTTTCAAAAAAGATACATTCAATAATTTGACGTTCTCTTTCTGATAAAACAAAAAAGGCTTTCTTAAGTAACAGTCGTTGGTCTACTTTTTCATATCCATCTTCCGTTGAGCCAACTACATCCAATATCGTTACTGTACTACCGTCAGAATCCGCTTCAATGGCGTTATCAACCGATAACGTTTGATAGTTTTGCCCCATTTCCATAGCTTCTAACACTTCTTCTTCCGAAACCTCTAAAAACTCAGCTATTTCTACTACTTTCGGCGACCTTTGGAATTTTGTCGTTAATTCCTCAACCGCCACTTTTATACGGGGACCAATCTCTTTAATTCTTCTGGGCACATGTACGCTCCAGGTTTTATCTCGCAGGAACCTTTTTATCTCTCCGATAATAGTAGGAACTGCAAATGCTTCAAAACTTCTTCCAAAACTCGCATCATAACGCTTCATCGCCCCTAGAAGCCCTATCATACCAACTTGGGATAAATCTTCATGGAACGCTTTACCTTTTGAATATTTCCTCGCAAGCGATTCCACAAGCGGTTTATAGTGCTCCACTAATTGTAGTTGGGCCTCTTTACATTCATTTTGTTGATATTGGAGTAGTAGCTGGTCAACATCTAGTTTATTGGGCTGAGACTTTTTCTTCATCCCATTCCACCTGCTCTCCTTGTAGATACTTTGTCATGAACACCGTTACGCCTTGATTATTGTGCACTTTGACGGTGTCCATTAGCGTTTCGATTAGGAATAGTCCTAAACCTCCTTCAGGCAAAGTTTCCACAGGGTGGGTTTTTGAGATTGGACCTAATTCATTTTTGATTTCTTCAAAATTAAAGCTTTGGCCATTATCCGCAACAACTAACTCTAGACGATTAGAATAAACACCGAATCCAATACGAATATTCCCACTTTCTTCACCCTGATAAGCGTGGTCCACTACATTCGTACAAGCTTCACTTATTGCAATTTTCATGTCTTCTATTTCATCATAGGAAAATCCCATGCGATTTGCGATTCCAGAGAGGGATAACCGAATGACTCCCACGTATTCTGGTTTAGCTGGGTATACCATCTCAATATAATCGTACGTGCGATTCATCTTTTCCTGCACCACCTTGAACTTATTTTACTTTCATAATTCCAGCTAATCCTGTTATATCAAATAATCTTTTTAAACGAGGAGATAAACCTGTTAGCACGAACTCTCCCTCGTTTTCTTTAACTAATTTAAAAAAACCTACAAACATCCCTAAACCGGTGCTGTCCATATAACTAACTTCAGATAAATCAAAAACAATTTTGCCTTTAAATTCATGTAATATAGGACTTACACTTTCCTTAATTTTCGGAACAGTAAACGCATCTATTTCACCAGTTAAGAAAACGGTCGTTTGTTCGTTTTCGGTATTAATCTGGATATCCATATTCATCATCTCACCCCATTAAAAAAGTAGTCATCTATTGTATAAAAGGTTATTACTACCCATTGTTTTCGAGACTAGCTCACTCACTACTGTTTTAATACCCGTTTTTATTCTTATTAAACACTTCTTTTTAAAATGATTAGTGTAAAATCATCCCGTAATGAAAAGTGTTGTAATTTCTCTAACTTTTTAAAAACTGTTTCCGCTATTTGTTGAGGATGTTCTTCGATACTTTCTTGAATCATTTGAGTAATAAGGTCAATTTCAATAAATCCTTCTTCCGTTCTACACTCCGTAACACCGTCTGA
The DNA here is from genome assembly GCF_002250055.1 of Sutcliffiella cohnii. Taxonomy (NCBI): domain Bacteria; kingdom Bacillati; phylum Bacillota; class Bacilli; order Caryophanales; family Bacillaceae; genus Sutcliffiella; species Sutcliffiella cohnii. The sequence goes on along the minus strand of NZ_CP018866.1, from coordinate 4,819,419 downwards.
ATATAGCACTACCATATCATTCTTTTGGATTTGTTTTTCATATTGAACATACTTAGCCTTAGGGTCTACCCCTAGTACAATACCTCTTGCTTCAATTTCAACAAACTCACCTGCATTCGAATCGTAATACAAAGGTGGCTCATGCCCCGCAGATGAATATGTAAATAGATGGTTATTCAAGTCATACATTCCATAGAACATCGTAATAAACATACTTGCATCTATATTTTGCTCAACTACTCTATTTAAGTTACTAAGTATATATACAGGATCCTTACTAGTATCAGATACACTGTCCATCGCATACTTAATCATCGACATACACATTGCTGCTGGTATCCCTTTTCCTATAACATCCGCAATCGCAACACCGAAAGAATGTTCATCTTGTAAAAAGTGAAAATAATCACCGCTCATCTTTTTTGCAGGAACACTAACTACACCAATTTCTACCTCAGGTAAATTAGGGATTTTCGTCTCTAAAATTGTCTGCTGCACTCTTGCTGCTATGTCAATTTCCGTTTGCAATTCTTGCTGTCTATCTATTAAACTTTGATGACCACGATACGCTATGCCGTACCCTATCATTACTTCTAATAAGAAATCTAACGAATGAAGTATATCATCTGCTATTTCAGGTGAAAGGTCCTGTAGCATCGATTTATGTACACTAATTATTTCATCTGGGGAAATTTTTTCAGCTAATAATTTTCTACTAAATTCTTGACCTCTATATAAGACTTCCTCCGATTGGTCTCGTAAATAAGCAGATAGAATCTCTTTATATGTCTTTTCAAAGCCTTGTAGCTTCATAAGTCTACCTCCTAGATTATCGAACCCATTTCACCGCCTCGATTCGAGTACCTTCTCCAACATTAGAGTCAATTTGAAAGCTATCCATTAACCGCTTTACACCAGGAAGCCCCGCTCCAAGACCCCCAGAAGTGGAATATCCGTCTTCCATCACTTGCCTAATATTAGCAATTCCCGGCCCGTTATCTTGCGCAATAATACGCAGCCCCGTTTTACTATATTCCGTCACTGCTTCTAAACAAACTTGACCTGTTCCCGCATATAAATAAATATTTCGCGCTAACTCGGAAATAGCAGTAGTAATTCTCGCTTGGTCAACCGTACCAAAGCCCATTTCTTTCGCCACATTTCTACCCATTTGACGAGCCGCTACTATATCCCACTCATTTCTAATCGTAACACAGGATTGGACAGTCATCTTTCTAATCCTCCAATTCCTGTTGTAATTTCTCCAAACCTTTTTCTAGATCAAGCGCTGTAAACACTTCATCTAAATGAATGCCCAATTCTACTAAAGTGATAGCTACTGCAGGTTGAATACCAGTAAGAACAACTTGGGCTCCCATTAATTTGGACATACTTATAACATCACCTAATACTTTTGCAATAAAAGAGTCAATCATATCAATAGATGTTAAATCAATAACCACTCCACTTACTCCTGTTTCGTGGATCCGATTTAAGAGATCTTCTTGGAATTGTAAAGCTGTCTGATCATCTAATTCCCACTGTATCGAAATTAGAAGACAGTCGTAAAGTTTTAAAATAGGTATTCTCAATGACGATCCCCCACATTCACTATCGTTCTATTTGTCATTTCTAATGCCGCTTCCATCCCTTTTTTCAATGAATTTTTCGTAATAATTTGATCAAGATTAATGCCTAAATTCACTATCGTTTGGGCAATCTCCGGACGAATACCTACTAACAGGCAGTTAGCACCAACAAGTCTAACCGCTTCTGCCGCTTGAATGATATGTTGCGCAACCATCGTATCTACTACCGGTACACCAGTTATATCAATTAAAACAACTTCCGCACGATGTTTTACTACTCCTTGTAGTAAATTTTCCATAATTTGTCTAGCTCTTTCTGTATCAATTGTACCAACTAACGGCATGACAGAAATCCCTTCAAATACCGGAATTAAAGGCGCAGCTAATTCCTGTAGAGCAATTTTTTGCATGGAAACTGTATGCTCCCATGAACCAGTGTATGTTTTTATTATTTCATCTTGAACTGGTTTCAGCCAATTGTCTAAGTCTGATTGCAACTTTAGTTTAAGCGTGTCATCTTTTTGGTCAGACATTAGTTCAAATATAGTATTTTTAAATACTGTTAGTCCTTCGGTTACGTAAATTAGCGGCCATCCGAAACGAATAATTCGATTTGCAAAATCATGTAAAACGGTAGATAAGTCATCTAAATCTTGACTTATATTATTTAAAAGTAAATTAATATATTCTCTACTAGTCGTTATGTACATTTTCTCTGAAATGACTTGGTATTCTTTCTTTTCCCCAACCTCATCCATCTTGTAAATCCATTTTTCCGATATTCTTTCCTCATTCCCTATAACAAACTGTAAAATTTCTCTTTTCATTTAACTCTTCCCCTTTACACATTGTTCCGTTATTCGAACTTGGCACTACTACAACTATAAAAGCTAATTGTTTTGACTGTCAATTGGATTTGTTTAAACGTTTCGAAATACTCAATCTTTTAGTGCTAATAAACTATCGTAACGTACTTTATATACCCATTTACACATTAAATGAAACTTCTTAGCATTTGATATATATTTGGCCGCTTATGAGTTAGCATATTCTACTTTTTTGTAAAAAGTATAAAAAAAAGCACCTCATACTGAAAGAGGAGCTCATACTATTGCTATATTAAAAATCAATAAGACCTAAACTTATTTGTAAAGCCTCGTCAACTCGATCCATCATCTCTTCATCAAGATGAGTGATTTTGTCCGTTAATCTTTGTTTATCAATGGTTCGAATCTGTTCTAACAATATTACAGAGTCACGTTCAAAGCCATAGCGTTTCGCATCAATCTCGACATGTGTCGGGAGTTTAGCTTTTTGAATCTGTGCTGTTATGGCTGCTACGATAATGGTCGGACTAAACCGGTTACCAATATCGTTTTGTATAACCAGAACTGGTCGAACGCCTCCTTGCTCAGACCCAACTACAGGGGATAAATCAGCAAAATAAACGTCACCGCGTTTGACAATCAATTGATTACCCCCCGCTAACTAAGCGCTCAACTGTATGCTCTGCCTCATATTCTGCTAGAAATGCTTCTGATGCAATATTTAGGTTGATCTTTGCCATTTCCATATAGCCACGTCTCATAGATTCACGTATTTGTCGCTTTTTGCGCTCTCGAAGATACATTTTTGTAGCTTGATAAATTAACTCATTTCGATTTCCGTTTTCCTGTTTCACTAATCCATCTAATTCGGATACTAAGTTTTGAGGTAATCGAACCATAATTTCAGTTGTTGCGCTGGATTCTGACACAGCTTACACCTCCAAGAACTACAGACCATTAATACTATTCCAAATACCATAATACCATTATTATAAATAATTGCAAAGCTAAAATTACATTCCTTCTCTATTATCCACCAAACGACTTCTGTTTTATGCATAAGAATGTTTTAACATTAGTTGTCCAGTAAATAATTTCTCACTTCCATTATACTCTTATTTCTCCGAAAAATACGTGGCACTCGATAACTTATCATACAAGGTATTTCGTAATTTATTGTATCTAATAAACGTGCAATATCATTGCTACTAATTTTCTCATCTTTTTGAGCGCCAATAAGGGTTACTCTAGTACCGATAGGAAGTTCATGCGGTAGTCGAATCATTAATTGATCCATACATATTCTACCTACGATTGGAACTCTTTTTCCATCTACTAATACGTGAGCACCATGTAATTTTCTTAACCAACCATCAGCATAACCGATTGGTACTGTACCTATCCACTCTTCCTCTTCCGCTGTATAGGTAGCTCCATAGCTAACAGATTGTCCGACTGCTAACTTTTTTACATGCACAAGTTTTGACTGAAGGGAAAAGGCTTCCTGCAGCTCAAAAGGAAGTAGATGTATCATTTCGTTTGAAGGAGTTAGTCCATACATAGCAATACCTAATCGAACGGCATTAAATACTTTATCGGGAAAGCGAAGTGCTGTTGCACTATTTCCACAATGAATCATACGAATGGATGTTTTTTCTTTTATAAAACCAATCATATCCGTTAATGTTGTATATTGTTGTTCAAAATAAGTAGTATCTAATTCGTCTGCAGTTGCAAAATGTGTGTACACTCCTTCTAATTCAAACGAAGAGGTTTCATCTACTAGTTGTAAAACTTCATCCACCTCTCTCATGGAAGTAAAACCAAGTCTCCCCATTCCTGTATCAAGCTTTAAATGAATTTTTAATGGATTTTTGCCGTTCAGTTGTTGAATTGCTTCGACTAACCAATCTTTTCGAAAAACCGTTAAAGTTATATTTTCCTGTAAGGCAATATTAATATCTTTCACTCTAGACGCACCTAATACAAGTATTGGTGCCTTTATCCCTTGCTGCCTTAAAGACAGAGCTTCATCTATAAAAGCGACCGCTAAATATGTGGCACCTGCATCTAACGCTGTTTTGGCGACTTGAGCATCACCATGTCCATAAGCATTCGCCTTCACGACCGCAATAATACTAACCCCATCTGGTAAAAAACTTTTCATTGACTGTACATTGTTATAAATACAATCTAAATCTACTTCCACCCAAGAGTCTCGATGAAAACTTGACATGGCTTTAAGCACTTCCTTTAATACTGTATACTTTGTCCTTTTATCTTATCTAAAATAGGCAAAAATGTCACTTTGAATATTGTTAGATTAGTCAAAAAATTATAAAATAAGACAAAATAACAGGCCCAATAATGGACCTGTAATATGAACATTTATTTTATTACTTGACCTTGAACAGATCGCGCTACCATTAGCATCTCATCTTTTGATAGGTCATTGGAGGCTAACATGTAGTCTACTCCGTTAAGCGTCCAAGTTATCGTATTTTCTGTTAGCGCACCGACCGTAAAGCCTAAATCTACTGGCTCGCCACTCATAAATGATACTGTACTAACAGGAGCTACATACGCTGTTTCTTGTACTAATGTAAAGGATTTATCTCCTTCATACGTCATAATGACGCGTTTTCCAGTTTCTGTAGCAATTTCTTGCTCGTCTTTCAACTCTGTACCAGCTGGAGTATCTTCTGGATAAAATACACTGAATGATTTACTTTCTTCATTTACTGCACCCATCGTTGGAAGCTCTTCATCTAGTCTCATGCTTGTCATATTTTTCTCTACATTAAACGAGTCATCGTCAAATTTAGAGTTAAACTCTACGTCAGAGAATTCTACAAGCACTAATACACGTCGGTCCGGATCTAACACTTTTACCGAAACTGGTGTGTAATCTTTCCCTAATGTAATTTCTTGCATTGGTAACAATTTATTGTTCTGATAATTCGTTTTCGTTTCAAATACATACCCATCTTCCGTTGCCGTAAAAGTAGCTTCCGGATCATTAATAATATCATTAACTAACGATTCGTATAAATAAGCTTGACTGCTATTTTTCGGCCAATCGCTTTGAAAACGGAAGCTTTTGTTTAACGCTGGAGTTAATACAAATACTCCTTCATCGTTACGAATAATCATTTGGTTTTGATCTTTTTCAGAGTTTTTTAAGTTCACGCGATAAAATGTTGGTTTTTTATGCCAAATTTCCACTTCGTAAACTTGAGGTTCTGCACCAGTTTGCAACGTCATCTTTGCATTCGCTTTGTAACCTGTCATCTCCGAAACTTTTTCTTTTAGAGCTCCTGTTACATCTTCTTGTGACTTTGTACCACACCCTGCTAAAATTAGGACTGACACAATACTTACTGCTAATAATAGCCAAATCTTCCTCAATTCCTTCATCTCCTTTGCCTTATACATGTTTACCTATTTGAGAAAAGTGAGAATTGTAGAGGAATATATGTTACTAGTTAAAAGGTCAACTAGTAATTGGATACCTCGTACGTGACACCTTGTCTCTCTTTCTAGAACATGTATATGAGCGGAGTTTTAGGAATATGCAGACTAGCTTGACAAGCTTTCAATAATTACTTGTGCAACTGCATATTGTTCACTATGAGAAATAGAAAGATGGATATTTTCTCCTACAGGCTTTTGAATATATGGTTTACCTGTCGGCTCATTAGCGATGACAATATCATGAAAACTTAAATGTTTGCCAATTCCTGTACCATACGCTTTAGAAAAGGCTTCTTTTGCCGCAAATCGACCTGCTAAAAATTCAAGTTTCCGTTTTCCTTTTAATGTATGGAATTGCGTCCGTTCTTCATCTGCAAGTATTCTATTTATAAACGATGGTTGACGTTCCATCAATTTTTCAATTCTTGAAAGTTCAATAATATCGATACCGATTCCTTTTATCATACGATCACCTTTTTTTCATATATAATAGAGATGTCCAATTAAATATAATTACGTTTATATAAAGGAGAGATTCCATGTTTGTTCGAACCGAAAATTTTCGTACGTTTACTCGATTATATCCTATTATTACCGCTTTAACCGTTATACATATTGTATTATGGTTGTTTATCGCTCTATCTTTCCCATTTTCAAACCTTTTTTACCAAACGACTGTAGGCTTTAACTTTGCTGTAGAACAAGGAGAATGGTGGAGATTAATAACACCTATTTTTTTACACGGTTCTTTAACACATCTTTTATTTAATTCTATTTCTCTCATACTGTTTGGTCCCGGATTGGAACGTATATTAGGGAAAGTGAAATTCTTGGCCCTATACTTTGCTGGTGGAATCATTGCCAATATTGCTACGTTCCTTTTAAAACCTTCTATGTATGTCCACCTAGGAGCATCAGGCGCGATTTTTGCGTTATTTGGAATTTATATTTATATGGTGTTTTTTCGTCCAGAACATATTAGCTCCTCGAACGCACAAATTGTCATCGTTATTCTCGGAGTCAGCTTAGTTATGAGTTTATTAGGTGGTGGAATGCGGAATATTAATGGTACCGCTCATCTTTTTGGCTTCTTAAGTGGTTTTGCTTTATCGCCAATTTTCGTTGGTCGTGGAAACTATACTCGTTCGCTACGAGATATTTTCCCCCGCGGCATGACACAACGAAGAAGCGGTTCCAGTTCACAAAATGTCGTTTGGATTATATTAATCGCTCTTGTTATTTTAGGGATATTGAGTCAATTCTAAAAACAATGGATGAGGAACATTCCTCATCCATTTTATTTTTTATAGGAGTACCACTTATACACATTTGCTCCGTCTTTTACTTTTACATCTATCACTTTAAAGTTTTTAAACGTGAAGCTTGACTTAATTGCCGCTTCTAACGTTCCTACATTTTGACGACGTTGAAATAAAGACTCTCGCCACTCAAGTGACTGTATTCGCTTTTTCTTTAAAATTACTTTATTTTTGTTAATGATTCTAAACGATAGTTGAAGTAGGTCTCCGTCTAACTTCCAACCTCCATCCCTATAACGAAAATAAGCTAACACGCCCGCTATCGGGATTAGTAGCAGGGCAAAATATCCATATGGTGGAATAAAATAAGCGAGTAGTCCACTGACAACAATAGCAGGAACGACATGACGAACTAAATAACGGACAAGTGCTATTTTAGGTAAAGGATGTACATCCTCCTGTAACTTATAATCCGGAACAAAGTCATGTAGCCATTTGCTTACGTCCTTATTCTTTAATAACGGAAATAAAATAGTAGAGTGATCGGATTCTTGTCCAGAAGAGCTCCCTGCACTCTCCACATAAACGGTAGCAAATCCAAGCGGTTGTCGTAATAAGTTTTGCGTTACCCGAATAGCTTGAATTCTTTCGAGCGGAATGGTCATCTGTCTTTTTTCTATTATTCCTCTTGATATAACGATCTCATCTTCACGCTTTACAACGGTAAAATTTCCATACTTTATCATTGTCATTCCAATTGAAATAATCCATGAAATGAACAAAACTAGAAAAATGAAAATAGAAATAATAACAACGCTTCTTTGCAAAAATTCGCCAAACTGGGTAAACACCCTTTCATAAGGAATAAATTGTTCTAATTGAGTAGCAGTCGCAAACACACCAGATAAAACAACACCGATACCTCCAGATGTTGTACCAACTATTAGTAAATCTCCCCACGTTATGCGATATGTATGTGTGATTTCTTCTTGCACTTCTATGTTTTCTTCTACTTCTTTTTCATTGCTATCTATTTCGAAACTTGGTGCATTCTCTACTATTTCCTTTTTCTTCGCTAATAAAATGTTACGCAACTCTTCTGCTTCTTCCTTTGTTACAGCCGAGATCATCACATCAGCTTCTTGTCCTCCGCCCGCAGTTTCCACTTGCAATTTAACGATTCGGAATAACCGTTGAATGATTCCTGCAGACGTATCGATGGATTGTATCCTTTCAATCGGAATAAACCGACGCTTTCTTACAAAAATTCCGTACTCTGTTCGTAATTCACCATTTTCCACCCAGTAATAATAACGGAGCCACTGTAACACCCCAGTTAACAATGCCGCCAATAAACCGAAAATCATGAAAAAAATCGAAAAAAGGTTAAATGAATTACCAGCAGCACCAAAAATAAAAATGAAAATAAACGGCACAATTAAATCTTTTAATTGTTTAATAAACAACACTACTGTAGCGGCTGGATGCATTCGTCTTCGTTCAAACATCATCTTCCGCCACCCTCGCTAACGTTGAAATACGATCGCGAACTTGATCGGCCTCTTCTTCTCCTAATGCAGGTATTTCATGCATTTTGGCGGCTGTTGATATATGTACAGTTGCTAATTTATAGTATCTTAAAAACGGACCTTGATTCGTATCAACATGTTGTACTCGGACCATTGGTATGAGCGTTCGTTTCTTAACAATAATACCATGTTGCAATTCAATTTCTTGTTCATGTATTTCATAACGCCAACGCCTCCATTTTAATGTCGGCAATATCCATATATTAATAACACACGATATAACAAAAATGGCGATGGCGATATAAATAATCCATGTTGGCCAATTAAAAAAGCGAACAGCCCATATTCCTCCAACTAGTAAAGCTAAATTAAATACAGCCTGTAGTGATGCAATGACTCTCCACACTGTAAGTGCTTTTCGATGAATTCTCTGTGTAGGTTCAGGTCTCATATTTCTCTCTCCTTCCACATTTACTACTATACTTTAATTAAAGTACACTTTCTCATTAATTGGAAGGGTTTTATTAAACAATACTAAATGAAGCTCCATCTAACATTTCCACGTTTGGATATTTTTTTATATCTTTTACTAATTGAAAGAGAGCGTGGTCCTTCATTTTCGCTTCTATCATACAATCAATCTCCGGAACACTTCCCTTTATTTTATTTAAAAAATCCATAAACATATCTGGATCAATATAGTCGGAATGAGCTCGGAACATTTTATCATCTTTAGGGCTAGAAATATGCATTTTTATTGGAAGTGGAGAGTGGGACCATGTACTTACAATTCTTTCCCATTCTTCTTCCCAATTCTCATTGTCATGGTTGGCTATGTGATGGTGGTAATCGAATACTAACGGGATGTTTAATTTTTCACAAAGGTATAATGTATCTTGGATATGAAAAGTTGTATCATCGTTTTCTAACATAATCATTTCTTGTAGAGGTTGCGGTAATAACGACCAATTATGAATAAATTGTTCTAGTGCTTGTTCCTTGTCGTTGTAGGCTCCACCAACATGTAGAACACAACGATGCGTTGGGTCAATTCCCATTCCTTTAAGCAAAGCTCTATGCATAGCAAGTGTTTTAATACTTTGATTCATAATATCTTTTTTAGTGGAGTTTAATAAAACAAAATGATCCGGATGAAAGTCAACACGAATAGGATGTGCTTTTAAAAATTCACCTATCTCTTTTAATTTTGATTTTAGCGGTTGTATGTAGTTCCAATCTGCTAATTCTTCATGATTCGCAAGCGGTATTAATTTTGAACTAAAGCGAAAAAAACGTATATTATTACCAACATTATGTTTCAACAAACGTAAACAGTTTTCTAAATTTTCAATTGCGATACGCTCTAACTTCTCAATTGCTGCTTCACGGTCTGCTAATGTTTGAAATTGCTTAAACGTCATCGTTTTAGACGGAGAAGCATTTGCTACCGTGACACTCATCGCTACATATCCAAGCTTTACAATAGTCATTATATTAACTCCTTTTCCCTAGTACATTCTTCAATAATATTCCCTTTAAAAAGCTAATAAAAACTATTTCCTTTTATCATAAGTATAAAAAAAACTGTTCTCTATAATAGAGAACAGTTTCCTCTTTAGACGCGCTCTTTACGAGAGCGTTTATAGCCGCCACCTTGACGTTTGTTACCTGAAGGTTTATTGTTACTTGGACGTTTAGACCAATTATTGTTTTTACCTTTTCCACCGCTTCCGCCACGAGAACGGTTATCCCTAGAGTCTTTACGGTAAACCGGTGATTCTTCCGTTAATTTAACCGGAGTTTGATCTGGTTCATTCGTTAATACCTTTAATGCTGCACAAATTATTGATACAGAATCATGCTCTTCAAGAAGTTGTTCTGCAGCATTACGATAGTAGTTAAGGTTATCCCCTTCAATCGCAGCTGTTAACTTCTCCATGGAAACTTTTTGCTTACCTTCTAATGCTTCATCAAGAGTAGGAGCTTTCATTTTTTCCATTTTACGCTTCGTTACTTTTTCTACATGGTTTAAGTAACTCATTTCGCGAGGCGTTGCGAATGAAATTGCTAGACCACTTTTTCCTGCACGGCCAGTACGACCAATTCTGTGAACATAGCTTTCAGGATCTTGTGGTAGGTCGAAATTATATACGTGTGTTACGCCAGAAATATCTAGACCACGCGCTGCAACGTCTGTCGCAACAAGAACTTCAACAGTACCTTCTTTAAATTTACGAAGTACACTCATACGTTTCGCTTGGGTTAAATCTCCATGAATACCTTCTGCTGCATATCCACGTACATTTAACGCTTCCGCTAATTCGTCAACACGACGTTTTGTACGACCGAAAACAATCGCTAATTCAGGTGATTGAATATCTAAAAGACGAGTTAACACATCAAACTTCTTCTTCTCATGAGTTTCAATGTAATATTGTTGGATATTAGGCATTGTTACTTCTTTCGCTTTAACTTTTACATTTACCGGTTCAGTCATAAAGCGTTCAGCGATTGCTCTAATTTGCGGAGGCATTGTTGCTGAGAAAAGAAGTGTTTGGTGCTCGGCAGGAACTTGCGCTAAAATTTTCTCAATATCCTCAATAAAGCCCATGTTTAACATTTCATCTGCTTCATCAAGTACAACTGTATGCACATTTTGTAAACGGATTGTTTTTCTATTAATATGGTCTAAAACACGACCTGGAGTTCCGACAACAATATGTGGGAATTTCTTTAAAGAACGGATTTGGCGATTAATATCTTGTCCTCCAAATACCGATAAAACACGAGCTCGCTTATGGTAGCTCGCTTTATATAATTCTTCTGCAACTTGAATTGCTAATTCTCTAGTTGGAGCGATAACGATCCCTTGAATGTTGTTGTCATTAACATCAATTTTCTCAATTAACGGTAAACCGAACGCAATCGTCTTACCTGTTCCTGTTTGCGCTTGACCTATTACATCTTTTCCTTGAAGCGCAATCGGAATTGTTTCACCTTGAATTGGAGTTGCTTCCTCAAACCCCATTCTTTCAACTGATTTCATCAATTGTTCTGATAAACCTAAATCTTTAAATAAAGCCAAATTATTCCTACTCCTATCTATACAAATTAATCTATTCATTACGGGCGAAGGTTATTGGTTATAAATAGAAATGTGAAAAACACATTCTGTAATCATAACACTACTGTTACACAATTGCAATAAGACCAATTATTCAATACAGTCTTCACGATTACTTTCCTTATCATCATAATTTATGTTTTTACTCTTTATTAAACAAGACAATAAAGAATTGATTCCACAAATTTAACCTTCCAGTTAATGAACGATTGATGTTATGCTTCCGTCAATAGTTTTAGCTTTGTTAGCCCTTCTATATTCATTTATTCTCGCATATTTTTATTAGGATAAGCTTTGAACTACTTCTTCTAGTTTCATTCCGCGAGAGCCTTTAACTAAAACGATATCACCAGGCTGGACAAAACCATTTAAAAAACTAATTAGTTCCTCTTTCGATTGAAAAGCAGTGACATTCGATTTCTTCATAGCACTTTTAGCACCTGCCGCAATATCCGTTCCTAACGGTCCAAACGTAAAAACATAATCAATATCTTTTCCGCTTACATGTGCACCTGTATCGTAATGAAATTGTTTTTCGTCTTCCCCTAGCTCCAGCATGTCAGCTAATACAGCAATTTTTCTGTTAAACCCTTTTAGGCTAGCTAAAAGGTCAATAGCCGCCTTCATCGACGTAGGACTTGCGTTATAAGCATCATTTATTAGTGTTACTTTATTTTTCCCATGCACCACTTCATTACGCATGCCTGTAATAGAAACATTTTCTAAACCTTCCATTATACTTTGATGACTTACATTCAGATGATGGGCAACTGCAATGGAAGCAACAGCATTCATTACATTGTGTTGACCTAAAACAGGAATAGTATACGTCAATCCGTTTACAGAAAACCTTGTATTATCTTTACTAATTTCTTCGATAGTTGTTTTATAATCATTTTTTTCCTTCATACCGAATGTAATTATTTCAAAAGGCATGGACGATACGTTTTCCGTCAATAACGGCTCATCCCCATTAATAACTAAAATCCCTTTTTCCTTTAGCCCTACCGCGATTTCTAATTTCGCTTTTGCTATTCCCGCTCGACTACCTAATTCCTGCAGATGTGATTCTCCAATGTTTGTTATGATAGCCGCATCTGGTTTTGCAATTTCAGATAACAGTTCAATCTCTCCAAAATCACTCATACCCATTTCTAACACAGCAACCTCTGTATCTTCCTGCATAGAAAGTAACGTTAACGGAAGACCTATATGGTTATTATAATTACCCGCTGTTTTATGTACTCGAAACGTTGTTTTTAATAAAGATGTAACAATATCTTTCGTCGTTGTCTTCCCATTGCTTCCTGTTATACCTATTACGGTTAACTGTAGTTCATCGCGATACACTCTAGCCATTTGCTGAAGAGCTTCTACTGTATCTTCTACTAATATGAGTGGTATTTTAGTCGGTGGGTTTGGCTCACTTTTTTGCCAGAGAGATGCTGCAGCTCCTTTTTCCTTTATCGCCTGTTCTACAAATTGATGCCCGTTAAAATTTTCACCGACGATTGGTATGTATAAACTATTTGTTAAATCTTCTCTCGTATCTTTTGTCACTCCGTGTATTACAACATCCTTAAATTGAGCGTCTACTAGACTGCCGTTAGCCATCATTGCAACTTGAGATAATGTGCGTTTAATCATTGTAATACCTCCTTTAATCTCTATGTTTTTTTATAACTGTTAACGTATAAACAAGGGAGAACGATTCGTCCTCCCCCTACCCTACAATCAAAATGTAAACTTGATTTTTTGTTTTTCATCATGTCTATCTTTTGCTAGTTGCACGAGTCTTTCAATTAATTCTGGGTAAGCAACCCCAGTGTGTTGCCATAATAAAGGAAACATACTATATGGAGTAAAGCCTGGCATCGTATTTACTTCATTAATGTATAACTCACCATCTCTTGTTAAGAAGAAGTCGGCGCGTACTAGCCCTGAGGCATCGATTGCTTTAAAAGCTTTGATCGCCATTTCTTTAACACTTTCATACGTTTGCTCATCCACTTCAGCAGGGATGATCATTGCTGTATTTCCGTCTTCATACTTCGCTTTATAGTCATAAAATTCTTTTTTCGGAACAATTTCACCTAAAACAGAACATTGAGGCTCGTCATTTCCTAACACACCTATTTCAATTTCTCTTGCATTTTCTAAGCCCTGCTCGACAATAATTTTTCGGTCAAAATCAAAAGCTTCTTTAAAAGCAGAAGCGAGTTCTTCGCGGTTTTTTGCCTTATTAATCCCAACACTAGAACCTAAGTTAGCAGGCTTTACGAATACAGGATAACCTAACTCCTCTTCCACTTTTTTATAAGCTAATTCGTCATTTTTCTCCCATTCAGAACGGAGGAAATGTACATATCCGACTTGTGGTAAACCAGCTTGAGCAAAAAGTTGCTTCATTATTACTTTATCCATTCCAGCTGATGAAGCTAAGACTCCGTTACCGACATAAGGTAAATTTAATAGTTCTAACATTCCTTGCACCGTACCGTCTTCTCCATTTGGACCATGTAGCAGAGGGAAAATGACAGGTTTGTCGTCTGTTTGTTCATTAACCTCTGTTAATGCTAATGGAGCAATGGAAGTGCCTTTATCAGTTAGTTGCAATTGTGCTACACTTTCTACTTCCCCTGTCAGTTGTTTCCCGCGTACCCATTGGCCTTCTTCTGTTATAAATAACGGGAAAACATTAAATTTATCTTTATTTAATGCTTTCGTTACCGCTAATGCAGTTTGCAAAGATACTTTATGCTCTGCTGATTTTCCACCATATAATAAATGAAGCGTTGTTTTCATAAGGCTCCCCCTACATAAATATATTATCTACTCAAATTATTCATCACACTAGTATCGTTTTATTATAGCACTTTCTAACAATTGTTCGAAACGTCAACCTTTTATTTAGTCCGTCCACTAATCGACAAATTTTCTTTTCCTGGGAAATATAATGTCTAAATGTGTCATCAGCCTATTTTCCATACCATTTGTTTCATAGTATGCCTCGTAGGCTCGTTTCGTTAAAGGAAGTTACTTCAACAGGTGAATTATACTGATTAAAACGTGAATGAACAACTATTCTTTATAAATTTTTCCCTACAATCGATACAGGTAAATGTTCATATTTTGCACAAATACACTTAACAGAAGACTATCGTACTAAATGGTCGACAATTTTTTTAAAATGGCTTCATCCTCGTATCTTTCACGTTGTCCCTATTTCCCTATTTTTCAGTTAAAAAACTTTTCTTTTTTAACTATTCAATCTGCCAAATAGACTAACTAATTATTTTTCATCGGACTAACGTATGAAAAATTTTTTTCATGCGTTTATTTACATCGCGCCAATTGACAGAATCTTCTGTTGATATTTCCTTTCCATTCTTTTACGCTCAAGTTAGTCAAAGTATCATTCAGGTTCCGGTATTTTCGACTAACTAAATAAAATAGGAAAGAGGGATGTTTTTTGAGAAAGTTGATAGCAATATTCGCAGTATTCGTTTTACTAGGTAATCTTTTTTTCTCTAGTGGGTCATCGTTTGCAGCAGGCGATTCCCTATCTGAATTCAAAACATTAAATAAAGGCGACGTTAAGGTTGTTAAAGTAAATGATCAAAAGGGCCCCCCATCATTCGTTACTGGGTTACTTTCTGAAAAACATAATAGGGCCGATGCTCAAAATGCAAAAAAGTTTTTAAACAAACATAAACATTTTTTCCAAATGAATAACCCTACTACTGATTTAACAGAAATTCGTACCAATACAGATGAACTTGGCATGACACATATTAGATTTCAACAAACAAAAAACGGCATCCCAGTTGAACACCATCAATTAAATGTACATTTCAATGAAGAAAACGAGATTGTATCAGTAAATGGGACATTTAATACGAAAATAGACGAGTTACATATTAATACTACACCTGGAATTGAAGAGTCTGCCGCTTTACAAATGGCAAAAGAAGAAGTAAACGCACCTGAAGAGGTAGATATCGAACAGTCGGAGCTTGTTATTTATCCAGTTGAAAATAACTCCCGCTTAGCTTACAAAATTAACTTAGAATATTACAACGAAGAACAAGGGAACTGGAACGTATATGTAGATGCTCATACAGGAGAAATCATCGATAGCTACAATGCTATGTATGGGTTAGGGTTTTTTAGTGATATTTTAGAATTTGCTTCAGTTGAATCGGAAGAATCTAATCACGGACCGAACCCAAGAGCAATTGAAAGGGCTAGTCGTCTAAAACCAGCAGGTGGCTCTGGTTTAGGTACAACTGGTGTAACGAAAAATTTAGATCTATCTCACGGAAATATTCCAACAAGCGGTGAAGGATCTACTTTCTACTTAGCGGATACAAGAGTACCCGGAATGGATGGTATTTTTACTTATAATATGAGAAACACTAGCAATCAAATTTGGTTATATTCTAACAAGGATGCGTCATGGAAAGATGTTTTATACGCTGGTGACAGTATTTCTTGGGAAGCGGTTGGACAAGGTCCGGCTGTTGATGCTCACGCAAACTCTAAAATTGTTTATGATTATTTCTTAAACAATCATGGACGTAACTCGTTAGACGATAACGGAATGGCCATTCGCTCTCGTGTTCATTACGGAAGAGCATACAACAACGCGTTCTGGAGTAATGGTATTGCAATGATGACGTACGGTGACGGTGACGGTAGACAATTTATCCCACTAGCCTCTCTCGATGTTACTGCACATGAGATGGTACATGGAATTACTCACTATAACGGTGGCTTACGTTACCGCTTTGAAACAGGAGCTATTAACGAAGCATATTCTGATACGTTTGCAAGCATCGTGGATGACCGTAGTTGGGATGTTGGTGAAGATATTATGGGATCGGATTGGATCGCTGATGGCCGTACAGCCTTACGTAGCAGCGAAGAACCTGGTAAATTCAAAGTTGGTGCTCAATATTGGGCTTATAGTATCGATGGAGAAGGACGTTATCCAGCACATATGGATGAGTACTATTACCTTCCTGCTAATATGGATAACGGTGGGGTACACATTAACTGTACTATTTTACAACATTCTGCGTATTTAGTTTCTGAAGAATATGGAATGGGTAGAGAGGTTGTAGCAGACACTTGGTACCGTGCGTATGATTATTTGCATTACGATGCTTCATTCGCTGAGTTTCGCGAAGCAATTCTTCAATCTGCTACCGATCTATATGGGGAAGGCAGTGAAGAATATAATGCATTTTTAAGTGCCTTTGATGATATCGGTCTTTACGAAGGCTGGTCTAGCAGTGACAACCCAAGACCGCCACTAAATTAACGCGTTCTTATTAGAAACACATTCAACTCTCGAGCTTTAGACGATGCGAGTTGAGTGTGTTTCTTTTTTGATATAGTGGATATAACGCTCTATATAATTTCTTAATTACTACGCCAAAAAAGGTTGCCCCGTACGAAAAAGGCAACCTTTTTTGCAACTTCAATTATTTGAAACTACCAGCTTATTTTATGTGTCGATATTTTATTAGGCGAAACAGCGTACAAATAATCGTTAATATAGAGCACCCTCAAAATACCATCCTCCCACGATTCGTAACTGTTCGTTTTTTCAGCATGTGTAATTTCATCATGAAGCGTAAATCCTTTTTTCGGATCAATTCCATATACAAGTGCCCCTTGGAACTGTAAAAGTCCCCTTTCGTTGTATGTTGTAATCGGAAAGGCAAAAATATCTTTTTCTTTGTTGAACAACAATGCTTTATGGTCGTGATTTAGAGGAGAATAAGAAAATTCATTGCCTACAATTTCAGAAAATTTCTCTGTCGGATTAGTCGGATCACTAACATCAAATAATGATATTTTCACACCATCTTGCACAACTCGCGGCTGAACACCTATTTCTCCCTTTTCTAAACGTGTATGATGACCAAAACCAATTAAATGATTTTCATCGTACGGATGAAGATAATTACTGAATCCTGGAATTTTCAACTCTCCTAACACTTTTGGCCCATAAGGATCACTCAAATCGAACACAAATAGTGGATCTACTTCTTTAAAGGTTACGATATATCCTTTATCTCCCATAAAGCGTGCGGAGTATATTCTTTCCCCTCTAGCTAAATCCTCCACCGTACTTATAATATTTAGTTGATCATCTAGGATAAATAGATTATTAGAGGATGGAGAGCGCTCATCCCAAGCATCCCCTTTCGTCGTTGCTACTCGGAAATAGCCATTATGTTCATCCATTGAAAACTGATTTAAGAGTCGCCCATCAACTGTTCCAGTATTGACAAACTCAATATTTGGACCGTTAATAGAAAACTTATAAATATCAGTATGCATTGTCCCATAAAAAGAATCTTCCACATTATACGTTGGAACGGTCGTATAAAGGTGCTCTCTGTTCATGTATAGCTCTTGACCACTTCCCAAATACGACACGGTAGAAATTTCTTCTGTTGAATCCTTAATGTTTATTGCTATTATATTCATAAAGTTATTTTCATTCGACTCTGGAATATAATAAATATCTTCGTACTCTGGTTGTGAAATTTTCGTATCTGCCCCTGAGATAGTGTCCATATATCTTGGCCGTAAATCTATTTCACTATTTTCACTTAACTCCCATATATTCGGATATAAATTTGTAATTAAATACACGTAGTCATCTATTTTTCTCGATGTTAAATAATGCCCCTCTAATGAGACTGCTCGCAATTCAACTGGCTCTTCTTTATTCGTAATGTCATAAATTATTACCTTTGCAGATTCATAAATAGGAAGTATCGCCATCCCCCCTCGAGCATTGTTTCCTGCATATGATTTCCAGTCGTTTCCGATTACTACTAACCTATTTCCATCAACATAAAGTTGGAACGGGGAAAAGTTTTGATAACGTACTTCCGCGACCTTTTCAACATTTTCAACCGGTTGTGCGTTGGTGATGGTTAATCTATTATCTATCACTTGGTAAATATAGCTTCCATCCGTTTTCACGATATCCGCTTCATCGACACCAGTAACTTGTATGTTAGTTTCGGAGTATTCCGCCTCTGCGCCACTCATCGCCATTCCACTATCGCTGCTGTCCATTGCTTCGTCTGATGAAGTAAAGGTTTCACCACGCGCCCAGCCAAAGAAGCTTTTTGTTTCCTTTTGCATCTCTTTTAGACGTTGGGAAAATAGTTGATTGAGTTCCTTCTTTGATGTAACAGACGGTAAATTCTCTTTCGCGTCGAAAACTACTTCTAAACCTGATCGAATTTTTTCCCCATTTATCGATTTTATTTTATTACTAAGCTTTAGTTTGTATGGTCCCATATCGATGTCATATCCGTTAGAAGGTGGCAAAATACTTATTGTGTTACTGGTACTATCAACAGTTATAGGAACCCGTTCGCCATTTTTATTTGTAACAAATATCGTCTCGTCCGTTAATGATTGTTCGTCAATCTCTTCTGAGACATTAAACACAAACTTTTTATTCGATAATACAATTAACGGAACATCTCCATAGCCATTTACAACATACGGCTTACTGTAATAATAAATATAGCCAAAAATGGTTACGACGAGTGCTACTAATAACGAAAAGATAATCGCCTTTTTGTTCACGCTCCATACCTCCTACACGTATCTTTCTTACCTCGTTAGACGTTACCTCTTGGAAAACGTTACAGCTTATTTAGAAAATAGAGATAGGGTTTTCAGGTGTGTAAATATTCGAATAAAAAATGAAGGTGTTTTAGAGGACGTAACAGCTCGACTGCAATAAAAACGGCAGGAATCACTAAGATTCCCACCACCGACTTACATTGCATGTTCTTTTAAATTATCTAGCCCGAACCGATGAACAAATTTCGTAAACGGTTCGCGTTTCTTACCATTTTCCGCATATATATTAATTAACTTTTCTACTATTTCGTAAAGCTTCTGTTCTTCTAATTTTTCAGCAAATATCACACCAGTCATAGCATCTTTCCCTTTTGCTTTTCCACCAACATAAAGATCGTAATGTTCCTTCATTTTTATTACTCCTATGTCATTGACTAATGGTTCACCGCAAGCGACTGGACAGCCTGTGTAGGCAGGTCGAAGTGTAAAAGGAACAGGTTTTCCAGCGATTCTTTTATTTAATTCGATTGCAACAGGCATTCCCTCTTCTTCTGCCCCTTTACAGAAATTACACGTCCGTAAGCTTTTCACGAAATTACCGACCGGATAAACA
This sequence comes from Sutcliffiella cohnii, assembly GCF_002250055.1. Lineage (NCBI taxonomy): Bacteria > Bacillati > Bacillota > Bacilli > Caryophanales > Bacillaceae > Sutcliffiella > Sutcliffiella cohnii. The sequence continues at coordinate 4,799,378 of NZ_CP018866.1, read as the reverse complement.
GATAAACCTACACGCTCGAACTCTGCTACTATTTCATCCATTTTCTCCTCGGGAATATCGATATATAGCTGTTGAAATGTTGTGAGCTCTAATTCATCATTTTCATCCATATAAGAAGCAATTAACATCAGTTGTTTCGGCGTTAATTTTGCCCCAAAGCCTATTCCACCGTTTATCGCTAATTTCACATTTTTTTCTTCCAAGCTATGCCGTCCCCTTTATTCCGTGATTTCGATTACGAAAGGAAAATCGTATACTTTTCCATCTAATTTGAATTCTGCCCACAATTTATATAGCCCAGCCTCCGTAAAGTGAGCATTAAATGTCGGATTCACATCATTTGTTGGATGAACATGGATGAACTGCTCCATGCTTTCATCAATAATTACAACATGACCTAATGCTCCTAAATACTGTTCTGGCTCCCCGCCATCAATCTCAAATTGCAATAGTACATCCCCTTGAACAGAAAAGGACGGGCTAGTTAACGTTACCTCGTATCCATTTGTCGTTTTCGTCCAATTTTGTTCTGCCGTTAGATCGGGGCCATGTTCATGGTGAGCATGATCTCCCATCATCAGTGACAGTGGCTCAATCTCATATGCTAAATTAGTAGGGACAATATCAACGTATACTTTATACATCCCCTCACTGAGCAAATGGTCTGCTTCAAACACACCAGGAGCTATCCGCTCAGGATGAAGGTGTAAAAATGTCTCCATATCCTCACTTACGACGATTAAATGCATATATTTTTCATGGTTCATTTTCAAATCATCTACCGGATTATTCTCTTCATCTAGCAATGTTACTACTAACTTATCATCCTGTGATTCGATGTTTGGAAATACTTCGTTCTCGCTATGTGAGGGTGAATCGCCATGGTCGTGGTGCGCATGGTCGTCACTGTTTTCTTCCTCATCATGAGCGTGTTGCTCTGGAGTTTGTTTCTCTGCGTCATGTTCACTTGCATGATCAACTGGTTCATTATCTACAAAAGCTCCTACAATATAGTAAGCACCAATGACAACTGCTAAATACGCAACTGCTGCTATTACCCATTTTTTCAAAAGAATCATCCTTTACAGTTTCACTTTTTGAAGACGTAACGCATTTAATACGACAGATACAGAACTAAATGCCATCGCGGCTCCAGCTACCCAAGGGGCTAATAAGCCTATCGCTGCAATCGGTATCCCCATCGAATTATAAGCGAATGCCCAAAATAAATTTTGACGAATGTTTCTAATTGTTTTTTTACTCATAATAATCGCGTCTGCAATACTATTTAGATCGCCACGCATTAACGTAATATCAGCTGCTTCCATTGCTACGTCTGTACCAGTACCAATTGCCATCCCAATATTAGCTGTTGCTAAAGCCGGCGCGTCGTTTATACCGTCCCCAACCATCGCAACCTTTTTTCCTTCTCCTTGCAGTTTTTCAATCTCCTTCGCTTTTCCTTCCGGTAACACTTCTGCTATGACACGATCTATCCCTACTTCTGCAGCAATTGCTTTTGCCGTACGTTCATTGTCTCCAGTTATCATAATAACCTCTATATTTAAAGCTTTCAGACGCTTAATTGCTTCAGCCGAAGTTTCTTTTACTGTATCGGCAACTGCAACAATTCCAACGAACTCATTGTCAACTGCAATGAGCATGGCTGTTTTCCCAACGTTTTCGAGCTCTTCCATTTTAGTTAATGTGCTTTTTTCAATAGTCACTTCATACTTATTCATCAGTTTTCTTGTACCAATTAATACTTTTCGCTCTTCAACAATAGCTTCAATACCGTAGCCGGGTATCGCTTCAAATGCAGTTGGGTCCACAACCGTAATCCCCTTTTGTTGAATACCTTCTACAATTGCTTCAGCTAACGGATGCTCTGATTGTTTTTCTGCACTTCCTATTAAAGCTAGTATTTCTTGTTCTTTTTCCTCGTTTACAAACAAAACATCGGTAAGTGTTGGTGTTCCATTCGTTACCGTTCCAGTTTTGTCTAAAACAACTGTGTCGATATGATGTGTTTGTTCTAAATGCTCTCCACCTTTAAAGAGAACTCCTAGTTCTGCAGCACGACCCGAACCCGCCATTATGGAAGTAGGTGTTGCTAGCCCAAGTGCACATGGACATGCGATAACAAGGACAGCAATTAATTTTACGAGCGCTCCCCCGAAATTCCCTGGATCTACAACTACATACCAAATAACAAATGTTAAAATCGCAATGATTACAACGATAGGTACAAAAATACCAGAAATTTTGTCCGCTAAACGTTGAATTGGCGCTTTCGATCCTTGCGCTTGTTCTACAACTTTAATAATTTGAGCTAAGGCTGTTTCACGTCCAACCTTTGTTGCTTTCATTTTTAAGAAACCATTTTTATTAATGGTTGCACCGATAACAGGGTCACCTACTGTTTTATCGATTGGTAAACTTTCTCCCGTTAACATCGATTCATCAACAGCGGAACGGCCTTCGATAATTTCCCCATCGACAGGAATTTTCTCTCCAGGCTTTACATAAAGAATATCGCCCACCATTACTTTTTCTAACGGAATTTCCTGTTCCACTCCATCACGTACAACTGTAGCCGTTTTTGCTTGAAGGCCCATTAATTTTTTTATCGCTTCCGATGAACGGCCTTTTGCCCTCGTTTCAAAAAGTTTCCCTAAAATAATAAGCGTTATAATAACGGCACTCGTCTCAAAGTACAAGTCCACCATATGAGCATTTGTGCCAATTGCTTCAATTCCTAAATAAATGCTATAGAAATAAGCCGCGGACGTACCTAGTGCAACGAGCACATCCATATTGGCACTTTTATTTCGGAGTGATTTGTACGCTCCTACGTAAAATTGCCACCCGATGTAAAATTGCACTGGAGTTGCAAGAGCTAATTGAACCCACGGATTCATAAACATTTCTGGCAAGTAAATAAACGAAGTAAACGAAAAGTGACTAACCATCGCCCATAGTAGGGGAAGAGTTAAAATCGCGGAAAAAATAAATTTCCCTGTTTGCTTTTCTAATTCTTTTTGTCGAAAGTCAACCCGTTCTTTTTCATTTTCTACCTTTTCCATGGCACCGTAGCCAGCTTTTTCAATTCGAGCAATAATGTCGGCCACGCTAAGTTCGGCTGGATTAAATTCGACTGTTCCAGTTTCTAGCGCTAAGTTTACATTTGCAGAATGAATACCTTCCATTTTGCTTAGTACTCTTTCTATACGACTAGAACACGCTGCACACGTCATTCCTGTAATATCGAACTCCGCTTTTTCGGAAATAACTCCGTACCCTAGCTTTTCTACACGACTTTCTAAATCGGCAACTGTTATTTTTTTAGCGTCAAATTGAACTTTTGCCGTTTCCACCGCAAGGTTCACGTTAGCTTGCTCGACACCGTCCATTTTATTTAACACTTTTTCTATTCTCGTTGAACATGCAGCACACGTCATTCCAGTTATCTGCATCGTTACTTCTTTTGAGTTAGAACTCATTGCGAATCCCTCCTATACCACACGGGGGTATATTTATCTGAAAAGAAAACGTGCCCTTATGTCAGCACGTAGTATCTATTACTCTACATCGTAACCTTCTTCATCGATTACTTCTTTAATTTTATTAACTGAAACTTTGGAGCCATCAAAGTCCACTGTCACTTTACCAGCTGATAAATCAACTTGAACTGTTTGAACTCCATCTAATGTTCCAACGCTACCTTCTACTGCTTTTACGCAATGACCACATGACATTCCGCCAACATTTAACGTTACTTGTTCCATCTTTATCTCTCCTTTTATTTCATTAATCGTTTTACGGTAACTAATAATTCATCGACTACTTCTGTGTCGCCTTCTTGAATACGTTCGACAATACAAGACTTCATATGCCCTTCTAATAGCAATTTACCAACACTATTTAGCGCAGATTGAATAGCCGCGATCTGTGTTAATACGTCATCACAGTAAGTATCCTCTTCAATTAGCCTTTTTACTCCACGCACTTGGCCTTCAATCCTATTTAAACGAGATGTAAGGTTTTTTTTAACTTCTTCCGAATGATGACTTTTTCTCACATCAGATTTCGTATGACAACATGAATCCTGTATACTTTTATCAGTAAGGTTTTCCATCACTTGACCCCCTGTCGATTATAGATTAACATACCCCTATATGGTATGTAAAGTAAAAATGTTTGATTATTCTGTGGAGGTTCCATTAATGGCTCAAGATATAGTTTTGGAATGGCTTCAATCTGCTGGAGCATTAGCAATTATTATTAGTATTATCATCAATATCGTAATTAGTATTTTAGCGATCATTCCGAGTGTTTTTCTAACAGCCGCTAACATTACGTTTTTCGGCTTTTGGCATGGTACGGTTATCTCATTTCTAGGCGAATCTGTCGGGGCGATTGTAAGCTTTTATTTATACCGCATGGGGGTAAAAACTTTTGCACCAAACATACTTGATCGTTACAAACCTTTAAGGAAGCTACAGAATACTAGCGGCTGGGAAGCCTTTTATTTAATCGTAGCCTTTCGCCTGTTCCCTTTTGCACCATCCGGTTTGGTGACGTTAGCTGGTTCACTAAGTAGTATGAGTTTAGTTTCCTTTACCCTTGCAAGTTCAATAGGGAAAATTCCCGCCTTGTTAATCGAAGCTACCTCTGTTTACTATGTGCTCGAGTGGAATTGGGTTGGGCAAGTCATATTAATAATATTTTTTATTATGGTCGTTGGATATTTAATAAAAAGAGGAAAAAGGGTAGACCGAAGTTAGTAGGGGATGTGGTAGGTGCGGTTTTTTTGTGCGCCATTGGGTTTTAGGCCTAGTGAACGGATCATGTGATTAGATGTCGATTTCGATTTAATTCTCATAAAATATCTAAACTGATTATTGGTAATCGTACTAGAAAACAGATATCGGAAATCTAGTAACGAACTCTTTAATAACTGCACTAAGGTAAAGTTACATTCATTTTTACATATCCATCCTTTTGGCTGCTTCGTTATTTCTAAACTATAACAAATTGGGCAATGCGGTCCTACTATTAAGTCAGTTTGCTCCATGCTAAACCTTGTCATATAATCTAATTTTTCTTCAACATGCTTCTTTAAGAGTAATTTTTTTAATTTTTTCATCTCATTCTCAGTGAAGAGTTTCGTTTTATACTTTGATTCCAAATTATCAATTCTAATAGGGAGACTCGGGCTTCTAATCACTTCCTCAAGGTATATAGAAGATTTTATTATGGCTTTCTTGTTACTAATTACAACTAATGTTTCTATAGGTACGGGACGAAACTTATTTTCCACTAACCAATTACTCAATTTCTTCCGTTGCCTATTTGTTTGTACAATAGGATAATCAAATACCTCTTCTACCCCATTAAGTGTCCGAATTAACTGTTGGTATTGATGATCAAAAAACAAGATACCAGCTAAGTTTTTCACCTCTATAATTAATAAATATTTAGGGGTGATTATTAGATTATCCATCTGAAAGAAACTTTCCCCTTCGTAAATTCTTAGACCGGTCATGACATGATAGTTTTCTTTAGGAATTTCTTTTAAATAAAAATCTACTGCCTTTTCGCCCTTATATCCTGCCATCATTATTCCATATTCTTCTTCAATTTGTAGCCGTGCATGATGATTATCAGGTAGCCTCCGCAAAAGCGCTTCTAACGTTAATATCTTCACCGGTAATTTCCGTTCTTCTATTATCATAACATCACCCTTTCCAGTTCAAATAATTGTTATCATGATTTTTTTGATATATCCACTTGAGAAAAAGCTAGTTTTTATGTTCTGAAATTCTTTTTGTAATAACAAATGTTCATTTTGGCTTTGCAAACTTACGTTTTTGTATTAATTTTATTCATTATTATGTTTGGATGTACTTTCTTATTGGTTGTGCTTATTCTGAACAACACAACAGACATTCCGGACATTCAACCTTGATTTTCTGTTCAACATCCTCTCACTTCTGCACAACTACACCTCGTTTGGGTGTACCTTTCCTTTCCTGTCTGGCCTTCTGAACAATACAACGGGATTTCCGTTCAACATCTTTCATTTTCTGTTCAACATCCACTCACTTCTGCGCAACTACACCTTGTTTGGGTGTACCTTTCCTTTCCTGTCTGGCCTTCTGAACAATACAACGGGATTTCCGTTCAACATCTTTCATTTTCTGTTCAACATCCACTCACTTCTGCGCAACTACACCTTGTTTGGGTGTAACTTTCCTATCTATTCAACCCTTCTGATCAACACAACGGGATTTCCGTTCAACATCTTTCATTTTCTGTTCAACATCCACTCACTTCTGCGCAACTACACCTTGTTTGGGTGTAACTTTCCTATCTTGTCTGGTCTTCTGAACAATATAACAGAGATTCCGTTCAACATCTTTCATTTTCTGTTCAACATCCACTCACTTCTGCGCAACTACACCTTGTTTGGGTGTACCTGTCCCTATCTTGCCTGGCCTTCTGAACAACACAACGGGATTTCCGTTCAACATCTTTCATTTTCTGTTCAACATCCACTCACTTCTGCGCAACTACACCTCGTTTGGGTGTACCTGTCCCTATCTTGCCTGGCCTTCTGAACAACACAACGGGATTTCCGTTCAACATCTTTCATTTTCTGTTCAACATCCACTCACTTCTGCGCAACTACACCTTGTTTGGGTGTAACTTTCCTATCTATTCAACCCTTCTGATCAACACAACGGGATTTGCGTTCAACATCTTTTATTTTCTGTTCAACATCCCACTCACTTCCGAATCAGACACTTTACTATTTCCTGCCTAATCTCCGTTTAATAACACCTCACTTTCAATTCCATCAACAAAACCCCCTCCACAACTGCAGAGGGGGGTAAACTAAACAAAACCATATCCTATTTATATTCTACTAATCCTTCTCCCACATGCTCTAATAAGAACACGGACGGGGAGTGGCCGAACAACGTCAAACGATGTAACGGGCGGGTCATCGCGACGTATAATAGCTTCAATTCGATCTCGTTCAAGCTGTAAACCTCGTCGACCGACCATAGCAATACCGCATCGAACTCTAGCCCTTTCGCGAGTTGTGAGTGTACAATAACGACGTCTTCTTGGTTGATCTCTTCGTTTTCGCGTAACAATTGGGTATTGTATACCCCATTACCGTATTTACTCATAAGCTTCTCCAACTTGACACTTTCTTTTTCTGTTTTTCCTATAATTGCGATTGTTTTCATTCCATCGTCATATAGTCTACTTATTTCCGCTAAAACGAGTTCAACGGCCTCCGCCTCATTAGCCCATTCATAAAAGACTGGTCTAGTACCGTGTCGTACGACTGGTTCGACCTTGGGTAAGTCTAGTGGCAACAGCGCCAGCACCTCATTTGCCACTTGCATAATTTCGACTGTTGTACGGTAGCTTTTTTGCAATGTTGTATAGGTGGCTCGCGGGAAAATTTCTTCCTTTACGAGGTGCCAATCGTTAATACCTCTGTAGGAATGAATTCCTTGTGCAAGGTCCCCAACGATTGTAAACATATCCGTATTTAGTGCACTCTTCAAAGCGTACAGTTGAAAATAGCTATAATCTTGCGCTTCATCAATAACGACATTACGTGCTCGCAACTCTTTTGGAACCCCGAACAGGTGATGCTGTAAGTAAAGAAGACTAGCTAAGTCCTCAACTTCAAATTTCCGCTTAGTACGCAACTTCCCCTGATAATCACAGAAAAAATTAATTTGATAATCATCTAAAATATCGGAAGCGTACTTTTTTAACACAGAACGACTTGTAAATAGCTCATCAAAATAATGATATAAATCATGCTTGGCAACTTGTTTTAAGTAAGCTCGTACCGCTGTTCGCGACTCCTTCTGAATTTCTTCCATTAGCTCGTCTTTTTTATCCATCGCCTTTGTTACGTAGCTTTTTCGCTTTGCTGGGTCTAATTTTAACTTAAACAAAGCCTCTTCAATTTTGTCTTCATAAAATTTGTCGACCTTTTGTAAAAGTATTTTCTTTTCCGTTCGGACGATATTTTTAAGCACTTCGCCAACTTTTTCTAATCTACGATAATAAGGTAAATAGTTATACTGCTCTACTATTAATTTCTCGACCCTTTCCCCACTATATAACTTAAACTTCGATAAATAAAAATCCCCACGCGGGACAATCGATTGCAATACATCTTCTAAGTAACGATTGATAATGTCCTTTAACTCCAATGAACCTTTAAAACTAGAAATCCATTGAACCATTTCGGCATTATTCAAACTGCCATCTATAAACTTACTTAATTTTTCTGATGGCGGGACAAGTTGCACCTTTTTCCCGATACAGCCCTTCACATAATCTATTAGCGTCGTTTGCAAAATACGGTCGACTCCCAATTCTGGAAGGACGTCCGATATGTAATCAATAAACAAATTATTAGGCGCTAAGATCATGAGCTGCTCTGGACGAAATTGTTCTGCGTACGTATAAATAAAATACGAGATTCGGTGTAACGCAATCGTCGTCTTACCACTTCCTGCTGCACCTTGCACAATAATCGGTTTATTTAAGTCTGCACGAATAATCCGGTTTTGTTCTTCTTGAATCGTCGTTACGATGTCTGTTAACCGATTACTCGAACTACCAGCTAACGACTCTTGCAACAATTCATCCGTTGTTGTTAAATCCACATCGCGAATTTCTTGCAATTCACCGTCTTCAATGATGTATTGCCGTTTTAACGAGAGGTTTCCTTCGTAACATTCCCCTTCTGCTTCATAATTGACTTCGCCAAGTCGGCCATCGTAATAAAGGTTCGCAATTGGAGAACGCCAATCGACAATAATTGGATCTTGTGTTTCACGATCAAATAGAGATGCTTTTCCGAAGTAGAGGATTTCTTCTACCTCTTTTCCATCTCTAAGAAAGTTAATTCGAGCGAAATAAGGTTTGTTATAAATCTTTTTTAAATTTCGTATCTCTTCTTGCGTCCGTTGAAGCAAATTCGCATTCATCGACATGTTTAAATAGCTTAAACTACTGTCCTTTAAATCAATGCCTTCTAATGATTCTTTTGCATTTTTCTTAAATGTTTCCTCGTCTAGCTCGGAAGCTTGAATGACCATTTCCATATACTTTTTCGTAAACGTTAACCGCTCTACTTCTTCTTGAAAATCCGGGTGTTGCCTTTTTCCCAAACGATTCACTCTCCTACTATGCTTTTTTTAGGAAACGAATAAAAACCATGAACACTTATCCATGGACTACTCTCTGTATTTTCTTGGGTGTTGCAACAAATAGTTTCGGATTTATATGCCGGATTTACTATTATAAGCCTTGTTACAATTATTTGCAATTTTCTTTTTTATATAAAAAATACATTGATACATAAAAAGGTTATATGTTAACTTAAATATAATAAAAGTTAACATATAAGACAGGGGGATAACGATGAATTTTTCAACAGTAGCTCAAGATGTAATAAACGGGTACGAACTATCAAAAGCGGAGGCTCTATCTATTTTACAGACTGATAACGGAAAGATATTAGAACTGGTGAACGCTGCTTACTTGATTCGTCACCACTATTATCAAAATAAAGTAAAGCTAAATTTAATTATTAACGCAAAAAGCGGCCTTTGTCCGGAAGATTGTGGGTATTGCGCTCAATCTTTTAGAGCAGACACCGTAATTGATACATACCCTATCGTTAGTAAGCAGACTATTGTCGAGGGAGCTAGAGAAGCAAAAAGAAAAAAAATCGGGACGTATTGTATCGTTATGAGTGGTAGAAGACCGACTCACCGGGAAGTGAACATTGTCACGGATTCGGTAAAAGAAATTAAAGATGAAATGGATAATATTAAAATTTGTGCGTGTTTAGGGCTTGTTAATAATGAACAAGCTGCACTGTTAAAAACCGCCGGTGTTGACCGCTTCAATCATAATATTAATACAAGTAAAGAACACCATGAGCAGATTACGACGACTCACACGTATGACGATCGTATTGATACGTTACAGGCTGTTAAACAAGCAGGTATTTCCCCATGCTCAGGTGTTATTTGTGGAATGGGAGAAACGTTAGAAGATATTGTCGATATGGCATTCTCCTTAAAAGAGCTAAATGTCGATTCCATTCCTGTCAATTTCTTGCATCCGATAAAAGGAACGAAATTAGAGAATTTAAATGAACTTACACCAATTAAATGTTTGAAAATATTATCATTATTCCGCTTTGTTAATCCAACAAAAGAAATAAGGATTTCAGGTGGAAGAGAGCACAATTTAGGAACATTACAAAGCTTAGGGCTATATATAGCGAATTCTATTTTCGTAGGTGATTATTTAACAACACGTGGACAAGAGGTTACAGAAGATTACAAAATGATTGAAGATCTCGGATTTGAAATAGAGGATAACCCTTTTGAGACAGACGCAAAACAATTTCATGTTCACTGTTAATTTTTCCTTTCAATATTATTACAATTGCGTTAAAATATAGATGTTTGCTAAATTTCAGAAATTTTAGGCGGGTGATCACTCCTATGAAAAATTACGAAACGAAACATCTATATATGGCAAGTGCACTTATTGCTCTAGTAGCAATGCCATTAGTATTACTTGTAGGTCCATTTATATTACAAGGGATATTTTTCGATAGTACTTCCGTTTTCCTTTTACAAACACCAGTTTCTTCTCGGTGGATTTTTGCCTTTTCTTGTATAGCGTTAGCCATTTTTCTCATTTTGGCAGCATTCTTTTCAAGATTTGCGCCTTTACTTACAGTTGTAGGTGCACTCTTTTGTTTACTCCTTATCGGAGCAGGAACTTACAATTATCAATATTTAAGTCAAGAAGAGATATCATGGAGTGAACCACTTTCCTTTAAAGTTAATACGTATGCTTGGGACGAAATTGAAGAAGTCATTCTCCATGTACCTGAAGAAAAGCAAGATGGAGAAAAAGAAAAACATCGGATGGAATTTATTTTCCAAGATGGAAGTACAGTTTCTTTTATACGTGATATAGAATTTACGGATATTTATCACTATTTTAGCGCGTTAAGAAGACAACATAACTTTAAATATAGTTCAACCAATAATATGTAAACAAAAAGGAGTGTGACCTTATAGTCATACTCCTTTCTTTTTGCATTAAACTTGAAGAACAATACGATTTTTAGATGGATCCTTTGTAGTGATCACTCCATCCGCTTCTTTTACGGTTGCACCAATCGCTTTGAGCTGTTCTACTGTTTTTCCTCTTGATTCTTCGTCTGGGAGTACTAACGTAAAAGTACGGAGACCAACACTATCCTCCGCTGCTGGAGGTGCACCAACCCCTGCCCACGTATTCAAGCCGATGTGATGATGATACTTACCTGTTGAAATAAAGAACGCTTGCCCTCCGTATCGACATACAACTTCAAAACCTAGACCTTCACAGTAGAAATTTACTGTTTCTTTTGTATCCGCGACATGAAGGTGAATATGACCCATTACCGTTTCTGCTGGAAGTCCGGTCCACTTTTCTCCACCTGCTTCTTTCAGTACACCTTCCACATCCATCGGTCTTGTATCCATTAATACTTCTTCCCCTTGCCATTGCCATACTTCTTTTGGACGGTCAGAATAAATTTCAATTCCATTTCCATCTGGATCTGCTAAATATAAAGCTTCACTAACGAGGTGATCAGATGCGCCCTGGACTGGATAACGAGTGTCGATGAAGTGCTGAATTACTTTTCCTAAATCTTTGCGTGTTGGTAATAATAATGCATAATGATATAGCCCTGTCGTTCTTGGGCTTTTTGGAGTTGCGTTTTCTATTTGTTCAATCGTTAAAAGCGCTCTCTTCCCATCAGTAGTTAAATCTGCTTTATTTGCAGTTTTCGATAAAACTTGAAAGCCGATTACATTTTTATAAAATTCTAATGATTGTTCTAAGTTAGCTACTTTTAAGTGTACATTACTCACAAAAATGTTGGGTTTTGTATGAAATCCCATTTCTCTACACCTCTTTTTAATTTTCTATACTTAATATATCCTATTGTTTAAACAACACTATACTTACTTTATGTAAGTAATTATATTTTAGTAATTTCATGTCGTCAAGTATTATATTTTCCAATTATAGTTTATTATTTATTTATCTTCTTACCGTGAATGTAGTAAAATAAAACTAGGAGTGATCGCCAATGAATAATAAACAAATTTGTTCTAGATTTGAACAAGCAATGGGTTTTTTTAGTCAACGATGGACTGGGCTCGTCATTTATCAATTAATGAATGGACCTCAGCGGTTTTGTTCCATAGAATCAGCAATTGGTATTAGCGGAAGAGTACTTTCAGAAAGACTAAAGGATTTAGAAAGCGCCGGGATTGTAAAACGTGAAGTTTTTCCAGAAACACCTGTACGAATAGAATATTCCTTAACGGAAAAAGGATTATCTCTTCAACCAATAATGAAAGAAATAGAAAATTGGTCTCAAACATGGTTAAAAGCTGAAGAAGTTGCAGAATAAATTAGCACACTTCTTATAGCTTTTTCTTTTTATATTTTTTTTCAGTAGGAGTTTACGTATGAAATATGTATTAATTTATGGAGATGTTCTTATTGATCAATTTTCTACTCGTGTAGAAAATAATCAGTGCGAGAAGTTTTTAGGTGGTGCCACTGTTAATGTTGCGGTCGGTGTTAGACGGTTAGGAGTCCCTACAAATTTTGTGACAGTCTTTGGGGAACAAGAAGATTCTACATTTGCAAAGACTAGGCTATTAGAAGAAGGGGTAGACATTACCTATTCACAAACTGTACCGCACAAAATGCTTAGCAACGTTTATGTGAACCTTCTTCCAAACGGTGACCGGATATTTAATCGATATGAAGATAGTACCCCTACTATTCAAGTAACAAAAGAAGCTTTTCAACCGAGTGTTTTCCATGAGGCTTCCATTTTCCACTTTAGTTCCGGTACGATGTTCCAACAGAATGCACTTGAAACAACAATGCATGCCGTGACCGTTTCGAATAAGAATGGTTTAATTGTATCTTTTGATGCAAACATCCGCCCGCTTCGATGGGAAAACGAAGAAATTTGTCGGGAAACGATTACGTCATTTTTACCCTTTGTAGACGTGTTAAAAGTAACAGAGGAAGAGCTTTACTTTCTAACAAAAACAAACAATCGAGCAATGGGCGTTCGAAAACTTGCACCATATCAACTTCCACTTATTTTTGTTACGGCAGGTGAGAAAGGCACATACGCTATTTTTCACGGTATAACATACTATGTACCTGCTGAAAAAGTGAAGGTAATTGACACTACAGGAGCTGGTGATGCTTTTATGGCTAGTATTTTATCTTCCATTTATAAAGAAGGTATTCCTGAAGACGAGTCTTCTTTAATCAAATATACGAAGCTTGGAAACAAAATAGGTGCGCTAGCGACAACGAAGCGTGGAGCTATTACTGCCTTGCCTAAAGATACAATATTAAAATAAAATATTGCAACTTATTAGAAAATAGTGTAAATTACCTAACAACTTCTGTTATAATAAACACAAATATACTTTAAAGGGTGAAAGCATTATGCAAGCGACTGGTGTTGTTCGTAAAACGGATACACTTGGAAGAATCGTTATTCCAAAAGAAGTAAGAAAAAACTTTAACATTAACGAAAATGATGGTCTTGAAATATTTGTTGAGAATGATATGATAATTCTCCAAAAGTACAAGCCTCAAAAGGAATGTGTAATGACTGGAGAAATTAGTGACCAAAACTATACTTTCGCTAACGGTAAAGTCACTCTAAGCCGTGAGGGCGTAGACCTATTATTAAAAGAATTGCAACAAATAGTAAATGAGTAAAAGAAATAGCCGTGCTATTTCTTTTTTTGTTGGTTAAAAAACCTAATCGCAAGTATAAACGATTAGGCTCTTAACTATTTATAATAATTTCACAAAAAATGTACGCGTTCTCGGCCCATCCCATTCACAAAAATAAATACCTTGCCATGTACCTAAAAGTAGGCGACCATTCTCGATAATGACATGTTGAGAAGCACCAACTGTACTTGCTTTCATATGTGCTGCTGTATTTCCTTCCATGTGATGGTCTAGTTCATGATGCCAAGGATACATTTCATCAAATCGGCGAATCATATCTCTTTTCACGTCTGGATCCGCATTTTCGTTTATTGTAATTCCTCCTGTTGTATGCGGACAATAGACAATTACCGCTCCATCTGTTAAACCGTGCTCTGTAACATACTGCTGGATAGTATCTGTCACCTCTATCATTTGATCACGTTTCTTTGTATGGACAGTGATTTTTTTCAGCATAACATTCTTTCCTTTCTACTTTGCTATTATTTCCTTTAATACATCTATATTTAATTTTACAATAGGCTCATCTTCCTTAAGACGCTCTCCAATTTGTTGTACAAGTTCTTTCGTTTTATTATCCGCTACCTCCAAATTCACTTTTTTATGAAAGACGGTATATAGCACATAATCTCTAAACTTTATAAACATCGGAATTTTTTCAAGCCATTCTTCCGATAGCGAATTTTCTTCTACATAACCGATTAAAAAATGAGAAAGCATCTCTTGTCCAAATTCGGACCTCTCCTCTAACGTTTCATTTCGATGGGCAAACCAAACTGAGTAGTAAAGCGGGATGGCAATATCACTAATATAGTGAAAATACATGCTATCATCAAAATCAAACACATGAATTTCTCCTTCATGATAGAAAAAATTTCCCGGATGAATATCTGAATGAATAAGGCCAAACACATCTTCTGTTTCCGGTAATTGTTGTAATTCTTTTACTAACTCATTACCACCTTGTATAATATCGCGATCCTCTTCCTTCAAATAGAGGTGAAACTGTAACAAGTCATCTTCATCCCAACGAGGCCTTTCTCTCTTCTCTTCCTTATACAACTTAGTCAATTTATGCATTTTACCAGTCACTTTTCCCCACTCTTTAAAAAGTGCTGACCCAAACCTATTATCATTTCCTCTTATAATTTCACCTGGTGCCTTATTAAAAAGACACACATAAAAAGAGGAACCATTAACAGTTACTTCTTCCACCAATTCACCCATAATAGATAGGTGAACGAGAGAAACGTTTACTCCATGATCATGAAGGTAATTGATCCATTGAACTTCCGCTTCGATCTCTTTTTTTGTACGATGTGAATCATGTGTTAATCTTAGAATATAAGGTTTTCCTTCTTTATGTACTTCATAAACATAGTTTTCAAAGTCTCCTAATTTTTTGGACTGTATCGTACTAGCATTATATTTTTGCGCCGCTTCTTCCAATAGTTCCATACTGAATAACTTTTCAATCCATTCTTCCATATAGCCCACCTCACTGTAGATTTGTAACGAATATATTCTATTCTTCACTCTCTAATCCTGCTTTTAAGGAATGTAAAATGAAAGTTATTTGACTACAACAGTATGTTTAATGACGTAAAAAAGCCTGTCCAATAAGAGAACAGGTTTTTAGTCTTTATAAACTTCTAGCACATGGTACTTTGTTGTGTAATCAGAATCCACGAATGGAATGACATAAACATCATCTCGCTCTAGGACAGTGTATATCTCACCTTTTTTTAACCCGTACGAGTTAGACGAAAAATCTCTTTCTGGAAACTCAGAATCCCAATATTTCACTACGCCGATTTCTTCTTTTAACGTATAGTCACCTTCTGTAGCTGACCCGGAAACAAAATATATTTGATCATGAAATTTTACAAGCTCCATATGCTCATCATCATTATATGTGTTGACAATCATGTTAACTAATATCCCACTCATAATTAACATAATTGCACCGACACCTAGTAATACGATTTTTTTATTCACGTTTACACCTTCTTTCAATTACACTACTCATTATATCAAACAAGGATGAAAATGCATTTAAAAATTAAAACGCTAAAACAAAATGTTTTAGCGCTTTCATCCTATTTCACACTTAATCTTCCAAGAGCTTCTTCCCTTAATTTATATTTTTGAATCTTCCCAGAGGCTGTCATCGGGTACTTTACCGTAAATTCTATGAAACGAGGAATTTTATGACGAGATATTTTCCCTCTACAAAATTCTTTTAATTCTTCATGTGTAGCTGTTTGACCTTCTTTCAATATAATCCAAGCCATTACTTCTTCTCCATACTTCTCGTCTGGTACACCAATTACTTGCACATCTAATACTTTCGGATGTTGGTAGAGGAATTCTTCTATTTCGCGAGGATAAATATTTTCCCCTCCACGAATTATCATATCTTTTAATCTTCCCGTTATTTTGCAATATCCACTTTCATCCATTACAGCCAAGTCACCAGTATGGAGCCACCCATCTTCATCAATTGCCTCACGTGTTGCTTCTGGATTGTTGTAATAACCTTTCATTACATGATAACCTCTCGTACATAGTTCACCTTGAACCCCAATTGGTACTTCTTTATTTGTACCTGGCTCCACTATCTTTACTTCAACATTAGGAAGTGCTTTTCCTACTGATGATACCCTTAACTCTATTGGATCATCGGTTCTCGTTTGTGTAATAACTGGTGATGATTCTGTTTGACCATATGCTATTGTAATTTCATCGGCCCCCATTTTCTCCACTACAGCCTTCATCACTTCAATTGGACAGTTGGAGCCTGCCATTATTCCTGTTCGTAACGTTGATAGATCGAACGATTCGAAGTTTTCCAAGTTTAATTCGGCAATAAACATTGTCGGAACTCCATGGAGTGCGGTACATCTTTCATCTTGAACAGTTTGCAGTACCTTTTCTGGATGAAACTCTACTAACGGTACAATGGTTGCCCCTACGTTAACACATGCTAATACACCTAGCACACAACCAAAACAATGGAAAAATGGAACTGGGATACACATTCTATCCTCATACGTTAGCTTCATACAATTTGCAATGTTGAGTCCATTATTTACAATGTTGGAGTGTGTAAGCATGACCCCTTTCGGAAAGCCAGTCGTCCCAGAAGTATACTGCATATTTATTACATCGTCATAATGCAACGAGTTCATACGAAACTGTAGTTGCTCCTCCGTTATTTCCTTCCCTTTTTCTATCACATCTTGCCAATTAAATGTACCTTCATATTTCTTTTCACTCAGCACAATTACGTTTTTTAACTTAGGTAGCCTTTTACTAACCAATTTACCTGGCTCACTGCTTTTTAATTCCGGCACGAGGCTATACAACGTATCAATATAAGAGTGGTCACGAAATTGCTCAATTAAAATAATCGTCGAAGAATCCGATTGCTTTAACAAATATTCTAATTCGGCTTCACGATAATTTGTATTAACCGTTACTAATACAGCCCCCATTTTACCTGTCGCAAATTGCGTAACAAGCCATTCTGGTGTATTCGTTGCCCAAATTGCTACATTTTCTCCTTTTTCAATACCTAAAGCCATAAACCCTCGTGCCGCTTGCCTACAAACTTCATTAAATTGTTCATATGTATATCTCAGACCTCTATCCGCATAAACAACTGCTTCTCGCTTTCCTTGCCGCTTTGCAACATTTTCTAACAGTTCCCCTACCGTTACCTTCAATAAATTAGCCATTCCGTTATCCCCCTTTTAAAAAACGAAAAGTGCATGCGGTAAACATGATGGATACTTTGAACGATGAACGCATGTCAGATAATTAATATTTTAACAGAATATTTAAAATTATTAAATCGTTTTAACTGGCGCAAGAATTAGCTCATACTCCAAATACGTTCTATAGCTACATCTGTTCCTAAAAAAGTTATTTTAAATACATCTGGATTTGTTAACGATTGCCACTCTTTAAAACCAAAAGTGGGCTCGTAATTCTTTAATATTAACGACATTAAATTTCCGTGTGTTGCGACAACTGATACTTTACTATCACTTCGGACTATTTCGTTTATGACAGAACTCCCTCGTTCCATTGCTTGGAAACTAGACTCTCCACCTGGAAATGTTAGGTCTAGCCTTTTAAAAGATTCTTCTAGCATATGTAACCAATTAGGGTGATCATGTTCACTCAATACTCTTTCCCCTAGCCGTTCGTCTTTAACAAGCTGAAGTTGTAGCATGTCGGCTAACGGTTGAACAGATTGAAAAGCCCTTGAAAATGGACTAGTAATAATGGTATCAATCTGTTTATTCGATAAAAATTCAGCTAACACCTTCGCTTGTTCTATCCCTTCCACTGTTAATTGCGCATCAAACTTCTGTCCATCTGCTTTACAATGTCTTACGAGATAAATTATTTTTACCATTTTTCCACGTTCCTCTCATCTCCTAAATGTTAGATTACAGAAAGTAAAAAAAGGCTTATTATAAGCCTTGCTGATCCTACATATCCACTATAACTTCATTATTCTGCACACTACTAACTGACAGTGAGTTCCTACTATTTAAATAACTATTTATACATCCTTCATACTCTAGCTGAAAGTAAGGGGCCAAGCGAAGGTCATTTGGTGTTAGTAGAGTAAGAGGTTTTGGGAAATGTATGTTGTCACACTCTGACAAAACACGCCCCACAAACTGAGAACAACAAAAAGCGTAATCTCTACTAAATTGTATATTAAGCATTATTGCGAACAAACCTATAAAATTATATTTATACTTTTGCTTCTCTCTTTCTATCATTCCAATATAATTTTTCATATTTATTAATTGCTCTTTCGTTACTTCACAACTATAAATAGCACAGGTAGCACCTGAAAATATCGGTGAACTCGTATTCTCTTTAACAAACCCTCCAATAAAAGGGTTCCTTGGCTGTTTCCGACCAAAACTATATAATTCTACTAGTTCTTTATCAAAAGCAATCGAAGCATGATTATAAGGTGTTCCCGTATATAACTTAATCATTTTTGTCAGTACAGTTCCTGTATCAGAAAGTACTAAATATATTTTTTCCCCCATGGACTCGCTCTCCCTAACGAATGCAATTCCCTCTGCACTCACGTCTTTATCATATTTTAGAAAAAACTTCTAAAAAGGTTAACGTACTCGAGAAATATTTCTTATAGAACTTAAGACGTATTTGGAGAACTTTAAGTTTCAAAAATATTAATAAATTTTAGAGTTTTTTGGTGAAAAATAGAAAAAGGGCAGAACTATAATCCGCCACTTTCTATCAGAGCTAGTCTCCCTTCCCTCTTATGCACTTTTTTCCCTTGTACCCACACTTCACGAATATTTTCTGGACGGGCGTGATACAGCATTTTTTGAAAGATATCTAACAACTCTTCATGATCATCGTAAATTGGTAATTTGGCAGACGGGACCTTTGTATCAATAATTTGAATGTCCCAAGTATACTTTTCTTGAATACGACCGATAGGTAAACTTAAACTTTCTCCTCCTCCAGCCGTTGCGAAAAAAAATGCTTCGTTAACTGTAATACTGGAACCTTTTACTCCTCTTATATCAGCTGGTAAAGTTGTATTTACCCCGTCTTCGAGCATTCTTGAAGAAATAACAGCCTGCTTAATATTATCATATAGACTTGGTGAAAACCCTCCCGAAATATCTGTACCTAACCCAATTTCAACACCTTTTGCATGAAGACGGGCTACCGGCAGAACACTATTAGCAAAATAAGCATTAGATATGGGACAATGGCAAACCGCTGTTCCAGTTTCTATAAAAAGCTCCACATCGGATTCATCTAAAAAGTTGCAATGGGCCATTACTGATTTTTCTCGTAATAAGCCAAAACCATCAAGTGCGAAGGCATCATTCTTTTGAAATCTTGTTTTTACAAACTGGTGTTCCCAATCACTTTCACTACAGTGGGACTGCACATGTGTATCATATTTAGCAGCTAATTTACCTAATCCCTCTAACGCTTCATCTGTACAACTCGGAATAAAGCGCGGGGTAACGACTGGGTAAACACCTTGTTTCGTTGACTCGGCTAATTCTTTTACAGCTAAAATAAATTGTTCCGTTTCTTCAAGGGCAGTAGCAGTATTTGTGTCACGATAGTATTCTGGATTTTGTTCCACATCATCCATTACTACTTTCCCCACAAGTCCTCTTTGACCTTTTTCCGCACAAATTTCAGCTAGTAATAAACTCGATTCTTTATGCACAGTCGCAAAATAAAGAGCAGTCGTTGTACCATTTGCGAGCAACGTACTAACTAAGTCGTTATATACCTCTTTCGCAAAATTCATGTCCGAAAACTTTGATTCTATTGGGAAGGTATACGTATTCAACCAATCGTAAAGAGGGATATCTAATGCCGTACCTGCTTGCGCCCATTGTGGAGCATGTACATGTAAATCAACAAATCCAGGTAATATATATTGACCTCTCTCTAAACGGTGAAAATTGTTCGTTCCACCGTACTGGTTTAAAATGATATCGTACTCTTCCTCTTCTGGCGCAACGATTTTTTCAATCATTCCGTCCTCGTTAATGCAAAAAAGATGATCTTTTATTACTTGTATTTCTTTTGAAGATTTACTTGTAAATGCAGTACCTTGAAAGATAACCGAATATCTCATTTATATTTCACCCTATTGTACGTTTTTTATTTAATTAAAATAAATTATAGTAGAGAAAATACGTTAAGTCTATATAAAATACGAATTTTAAGGTGAAAGCGGATATAAATGAAGCAACCATAAAAAACCTCTACTTCTAATTGAAGTAGAGGTCAAAAAATAATTATTCAACTGTTACAGACTTCGCAAGGTTACGCGGCTTATCAACGTCACAGTCTCTGTGAAGTGCTGCATAGTAAGCAATTAATTGTAACGGAATAACTGAAACTAATGGTGTTAACAATTCGTGTACTTGTGGAACAACGAATGTATCTTCTTCAGTATCTAACCCTTTCATTGAAATGATACAAGGGTTTGCACCACGTGCTACTACTTCTTTTACGTTACCGCGAATGCTTAAGTCTACATGCTCTTGTGTAGAGATTGCGATAACTGGTGTCCCGTTTTCAATTAGAGCAATTGTTCCGTGTTTTAATTCTCCTCCAGCGAATCCTTCCGCTTGGATGTAAGAGATTTCTTTTAATTTTAAAGCTCCTTCTAAACCAACATAGTAATCCATCGTACGTCCGATAAAGAAGCAGTTTCTCGTTGTTGATAAGAAGTCACGTGCAATTGATTCGATTTCTTCTTTTGTATCACATAGTACTTCCATTGCAGCAGCAACAATTCCTAGTTCTTTTACTAAATCAAATTCTAAAGAATATCCTTTCGATTCTGCTAGCACAGATGCAAAGATAGCTAATACTGCAATTTGAGCTGTATATGCTTTTGTTGAAGCAACCGCAATTTCAGGACCAGCATGCAATAACAATGTGTAATCTGCTTCACGGGAAAGAGTCGACCCAGGTACATTTGTAACCGTTAATGTTGGGTATCCAAGCTCCTTCACCTGAACTAATACTGCACGACTATCTGCTGTTTCACCACTTTGAGAGATGAAAATAAATAACGGTTTCGCAGATAGGATTGGCATATTGTAGTTAAATTCACTCGCAACATGTACTTCTACTGGAACCTTTGCTAATTTTTCAATCATTTGGCTTCCTACAAGACCCGCATGATAGCTCGTTCCTGCCGCTACGATGTAAATACGATCTGCATCATTTACAGCATTTAAAATGTCTGAATCAATTGTTAATATTCCATTATCGTTTTGATACTTTTGAATAATTTTACGAACAACTAATGGTTGCTCATCGATCTCTTTTAACATGTAATGTGGGTATGTGCCTTTTTCAATATCACTTGCGTCTAACTCAGCTGTATAAGGAGAGCGTTCTACAATTTCACCTGTTAACTTTTTAATAGTTACAGATTCACGCTTCACAATAACAATTTCTTTATCCATAAGCTCTACATATTGATCCGTTACTTGGATCATCGCCATCGCATCACTAGCGACAACATTAAATCCGTCTTTACCGATACCAACTAGTAATGGGCTTTTGTTTTTACCAACAAAAATAGTTTCATCATTTTCGTTATCGATTAAAGCAATTGCGTAAGATCCTTTTAAAATAGATAACGTATGGCTAAATGCCTCTTCTACAGAACGACCTTCGTTAACAAACTTTTCAATAAGCTGTACTACTATTTCTGTATCTGTATCACTAATAAAGTTAACATCTTGTAAATATTCTCTTTTTAAGATGGCATAGTTCTCAATAACACCATTGTGTACTAATGTAAAGCGGCCAGATGTACTTCTGTGTGGGTGAGCATTCACCTTGCTAGGCACACCATGAGTTGCCCAGCGTGTGTGACCGATTCCAACAGTAGCTTTTACACTATCGTCTACAATGGTACGCAAATCCGCAATGCGTCCTTTTTCTTTAAACACATGCACACCTTCATTATTAATAACAGCAATTCCAGCTGAGTCATAACCACGATATTCTAATTTTTCTAAGCCTTTTAGTAAAATTTCTTTCGTATCTTGAGTTCCAATATATCCTACAATTCCGCACATAAGTTAGTTTCCTCCCAAAAAGTAAGGGACTAAACTACACCTAATAAGGGGCAGATTTAGCCCCCACATTTATATTTAATATTGTTTCAATCATGTTTTAATCTTTGTACATAAAGTTGCCTCTATGGTTTTAATTAAAACGTTACAGTTGTGACTGAACAACCGGAAGGTATCCGCCGAACTTTCGATAAACCTTCTCCTCGTCAACTAAACTCTTTTCCGCTCACAGTTTAGTTCAGGCGCTTTTCTATTTTCCCCCACTATGCTCCTTTCTATCTTCGAATAAAGACAATATTTATCTTACACATGATTAGGATAATCGTCAATCAAAATCATTAGTATTCCCCTAGAATTGAAGTAAGATACTTATAAAAAAGATATGCAGTACTAGCATTTTTCGTGCTAGTATACATATCTTTTGTTAGGAATAGTAGCGTTATTCTGTTCCCATTTCTGCTTTTACTACTTCCACTATTTTGTTCACATATTGTTCGCAAAGTTCCTCAGTTGGAGCTTCTGCCATTACACGAACTAAAGGCTCTGTACCTGATGGACGTACTAACACTCTTCCGTTTCCATCCATAGCTGCTTCTACTTCGTCAATTACCGATTTCACACGATTATTATCTGTAACATGATGTTTATCTGTTACTTTTACGTTCACTAGTAATTGCGGAAACTTTGTCATTTCGGCTGCTAACTCTGAAAGGCTTTTCTTCGTTGCTTTCATTATATTAACAAGCTGTAACCCGGTTAACATTCCGTCACCAGTCGTGTTGTAATCGAGGAAAATAATATGACCTGACTGTTCTCCACCAAGTTGATAGTTTCCTTTTTTCATTTCTTCCACTACGTATCGGTCCCCAACTGCTGTTTGCTTCGTACCAATTTCAATAGCTTCTAATCCTTTATAGAAACCTAAATTACTCATTACAGTAGAAACGACCGTATTATGACGAAGGCGTCCTTGTTCACTTAAATATTTTGCACATATAAACATTATTTGGTCACCATCGACGATTTGACCTTTTTCATCAACTGCTATTAGGCGGTCTCCATCTCCATCAAATGCTAATCCAACGTCAGCCCCCTTTTCAACAACTAGTTTTGCCAACTCTTCAGGGTGAGTTGAACCTACACCATCATTAATATTTAAACCGTTTGGTGAAGTTCCCATCGTAGAAATATCTGCCTCTAAATCTGCAAATAAGTGCGTTGCTAATGATGAGGTTGCACCATGTGCACAATCTAGAGCTACATGTAGACCAGAAAAATCTTCATCCACTGTTTGTTTTAAAAATTGCAGATACTTTTGTCCACCTTCAAAATAATCGTTTACCTGCCCTAAATCAGAACCTACTGGACGAGGAAGTTTGTCTACTTCTTGATCAAGCAACGCTTCTATTTCTGTTTCCTGTTCATCTGACAATTTAAAACCATCTGGTCCAAAAAATTTAATACCGTTATCTTGGACTGGATTATGGGAGGCTGAGATCATTACACCTGCTTGAGCACCTAATGCTTTTGTTAAATATGCTACACCAGGAGTCGATAGAACACCAAGACGCATTACTTCTGCTCCTGTTGACAATAGACCAGCTACTAACGCTCCTTCTAACATATGTCCAGAAATTCGCGTATCACGGCCTATTAATACTTTAGGACGGCTTTCATCTTTCGTAAGTACGTATCCACCAAAACGACCTAATTTAAATGCAAGTTCTGGTGTTAATTCTGAGTTTGCAATTCCACGAACACCATCCGTACCAAAATATTTTCCCATTCTTTTATTCGCTCCTTTTTATTCCTTTTCCGTTAAATTTACCTTTATAGTAGATTGGGGTACTTCCCACGTTACATTTTGAGGTCCATTTACTTCAAGGGACACTTCATGTTCTCCTACTCCTAAGTCGGTAACATTTATATATAATTCCATATCATTGCTACGTAAGTCGGCTAATACAGTCGGTGACCCTAATACCGTTAAATCTAGCCTTCCGGTCTCTGGATCTAAAAAATTTAATTCTAAGTTATCGGATAGTCCAACTGACCGGATTGATAAGTTCGGAAAAGTTTTTTCTTCTTCTCTTTCCACTTCTACTCGAATCGAAACTGTCTCTGGTACCACTCGTCTAACACCTTCTGGTACAGGTACCTTTACTTCTATCTCTGTTGTTTCCGTTATTTCTGACAAATCAATACTGATATTATCAAGAAACTCTATTTTGTCAATAACATTCTTCGGTCCATAAATTGTAATTTCTTTCGTAAGTGGTTCTATATTCGTAATACTTAAATCATCTTCAAGCGTCCCTTTACGGCTCACTCGGAATGGTACATTTTTGTAAGGACTAGTTATCGGAACACTTACATCAACAACAGGTGGTTCTACTTCGACATTCAACACGTTACCATCACGATCATAGACGGTCACGGTCGATTCTGCTTCAAGGGACTCATTAATACCATCTAAATCAACCCTTGCCTTTACGAGTGCAATTCTATCTATCAACTCTTTAGCACCTGTAACTTTTACAACGTTTGGTTTAACTATCGGTTGTTCTGGCTGATATCCCTCTTCAATCTTATTCCGATTTATAAAGTCCACTTCAACTGGGAAATCTCTCGTTACCTTTTCATGTATTGTTATATTTGCAACTGCAGGCTCAATTATAACATCGAGTTTGTCAGATACATTTTGGTAAAGTATTTGCACTTCATGTGTTCCAATTTGTAAATCTGTTAAGTTAACAAACACTTCTATCTCTCGCTGCACAGCTGCAGGTTTTACAATAGAAGTAGGGCCTTCCATCGTGACAACAACCGTTTGTGGTATTCCTGAAACAACTAAGTTCTCCCGGTCATAATAAGCACTAACCGAAACATCTGTAATCGTTTCTGTATCACGATTTGAAAGAGGCGGAAAAGCAGTTGTTTCTGCTTGATTAGCTGTATTATCAATATTCGTAGACAAGTACAATGTTAGTGCTAATAATAGAGCAATGATTTTCATTGCCCAACGGTTATCAAATAGTTTATCCACTCTTCTTCCCCCTCCATTGCCAACGTGTTGAAGAAGCAGATTTGTTTTTTGCTTGCATTTCTTTTTCTAACAACTCTTGAAATGCTTCTGGCTCTAAATCACGGTGTAATTCACCGTTTTTTGTAAGGGAAATACTTCCTGTTTCCTCTGAAACAACAATTGTAATGCTATCTGTTACTTCACTTATACCTAATGCAGCACGGTGTCTTGTACCTAACTCTTTTGATATAAATGGACTTTCTGATAATGGCAAATAACAAGCAGCGGCAGCAACTTGATTTTTTTGCAATATTACCGCTCCATCATGCAACGGAGTATTTGGTATAAAAATATTGATTAATAATTCGGACGAAGTTTTCGCATTTAGCGGTATACCAGTTTCTATGTAATCACTTAATCCTGTTTCTCTTTCAATACAAATAAGCGCTCCAATACGACGTTTTGCCATGTATTGAACAGACTTCGTGATGGCTTCTATCGTTTTTATTTGTTCTTCATCCTCTGGTACGTTACTTCGTGAGAATAGCCGTCCACGACCTAAATGTTCTAACGCACGACGTAACTCTGGTTGAAAAATGATGATAATCGCTAAAAATCCCCAAGTTAGTGCTAGGTCCATTAAATATTGTAATGTTTTTAAACCAAGTAAGTAACTAAAAACTCTTACTAAAACGATAACAATAATTCCTTTTAACAACTGAACCGCTTTAGTTCCCCTAACAATGGTAATTAGTTTATATACAACAAACCATACTAATAAAATATCTATAATACTGGCTAAATAGCTCAAGATTGGATAGTCTCCAATGGGTAGTCCAAAAGGCATTCTCACACTTCCTCATCTGTACAAGAATATGTACGAAAACGTATCATTCGTATTATAACATATATAATAGATATTTTACTCAAACAAACAAGCTTAGAAAATATATTCTAAGCTTGTTTTTATTATTCTTTCACAACTGCAATTGCTTTAGTAAAAATTGTTTTGATTTGATACCAGATCCAATCAAATATTTCATTAATTTCTTTTATTTCCCCTGTTACATTGCCGGCAGAAGCTAAATAATTTTCCCCGTCCAATACAGACCCATTAATGACGGTAACATTGCCATTTACTTCTCCTTCAATTCGGATATTACCATTTCTCACTATTACATCACCTTGTACGATTTCCCCTTCTGGTACGATGACTATTTCATTTTCTACAATGAGGTTAGGCTGTTTTGAAAAAGAGAATTCATTGTTGCCTTGATAACTTCCAAACAGGCTCCCAGTCATTAATATAATAAAAATGGATGCAGCTACTAATAATGGATGCGCTCGGAACCAGCGGTTAACACTTATCGTTTTCTTTTCTTTCGGTAATGCCGCCATCACTTTGTTTGTAAAATCCTCACTCAGAGTAACATGTGAAGTACTTTGGACTAAAGCAATTGCCTTTTCTAACTCATGAAAGTGCTGATAACATCCTGTACACTCCTGTAAATGAGATTTCAATAGTTTTTCTTTTTCCTCTTCTAAATCCCCATCTAAATAATTATGAATATCTGTGACGATGGAATCAGGACACTTCTTCATTAATAACACCTCCGATACTATACATGGCGCAATTGCTTTCGTAGAGCCTCTCGCCCTCTATGAATTCTAGTTTTTACTGTGTTAATTGGTAACTCTAATATTTCACTAATCTCTTTTAGTGACAGTTCGTCGATGTACTTTAAAACAATTACTGAACGATACTTGTCTGGTAATTTTAATATTTGTTGTTGAATTTCCCCTTGTAGTTCCAAGGTCTCAATTTCATCCTCTGGCAGTACAACATCTGCAGCAACCTGAGAGTACATATTTAAACCTTCTGTACCAGCTACCTCCGCATCTAAATAATAGTCCGGTTTCTTTTTTCTAATTCTATCGATGCACAGATTTGTAGCAATTCGATAAAGCCAAGTAGAAAACTTCCGCTTCAGATCATAACTATGAATGTTAACATAAGCACGTATGAATGCTTCTTGAGATATATCTTCTGCTTCATGTGCATTACCAACCATCCGATAACATAGCTGATATATTTTGTCTTTGTAAAAATCGACAATATCTGCAAATGCATCTTGGTCTCCCTTTTTTAACTGTTTTATTCTTCTTTTTATTAAGTCTTCCATACCCTACCTCCGCTTGTTGCGGTCGTCTATATTATACGGCCTATATTCAAAAAGGTTTCAAATATTTCTTTCTAACTATTATTTTAACAAAAACAATAATACATTTGTTAAAAATAAGGAAATATTGAGAAATATTATCAATTATCTTGAAGTGAGAGTTTTTAGATTAGTTTATTTAATACACTCCTTCTCTAGGATGTAATAATGTGATTCTTCCTATAAAAAAGAAAAGCCAGCTGTTTATAAGCTGAGCTTTCTTTTCTAATGTTGTAGCATATAAATCTTGTCTTTGTCACCTTTTGTTTTTATAATAGTTTTTCACCAAATAATGATCCCATTAATGCAACAGCCACTTCAGCCGTTTTATTTCGTTCATCTAAAATAGGGTTAACTTCCACAAATTCAGCAGAAGTTATTAGTTTTGATTCCTCTAACATTTCCATAGCAAGATGGCTTTCTCGGTATGAAATTCCACCATTAACAGGTGTACCTACACCTGGAGCATCATGAGGATCTAACCCATCTAAATCTAATGATAAATGGACTCCATCCGTTCTTTCTTTTAAATAATGAATTGCTTCATCCATTACAGCAGTCATACCTAATCGGTCAATTTCATGCATTGTATATACTTTGATTCCTTTTTCTTTAATTAACTTTCTCTCACCTTCATCTAATGATCTAGCACCGATAATGACAATATTTTCAGGTTTAATTTTTGGGGCATAGCCACCAATAGAAGTTAATGATTGGTCACCTAATCCAAGGCTAACCGCCAATGACATTCCGTGAATATTACCAGAAGGAGATGTTTCTGCCGTATTTAAATCCCCGTGGGCATCATACCAGATAACTCCTAAGTTATTAAAGTGTTTAGCAACACCTGCAATGGATCCAATAGCAATGCTATGATCTCCTCCAAATATTAACGGAAACTTCCCTTCTCTAAATACCCCATCTACTTTAGAGGCTAATAATACATTAGCATCTGCCACAGCTTTTAAATTCTTTAAATTATTTTCAGAGTTAGCGTTTCTATCTGCACTACCAATTTCTATATCACCAAGATCTTCAATTTCTAAATTTAAATTTTCTAAGCGTTCTACTACACCAGCGTATCGAATAGCACTGGGTCCCATGTCAACGCCTCTTCTCATTTGACCTAGGTCCATTGGAACACCAATGATCGCGATAGACTTTTTCACCGTAATTCCTCCTTCTACTCTCTTACCCTCTACTACATTGTATCTGTTAAGCTGAGGTTGGCTCAACTCGACAAAATAATGAATATATATACACAAGACTTCTCATTTTCTTTACATGTACTAATAACGTTATGAAAATATAAAGAAGCGCTAGATATAATTCTAGCGCTTTTATATTTTTATGTACGTATTTAAGATAGTTGGTGGAGCCTAGCGGGATCGAACCGCTGACCTCCTGCGTGCAAGGCAGGCGCTCTCCCAGCTGAGCTAAGGCCCCAAAAAAAGTAGTTAAGAGGAATAGTTCTTCGAAAAGAATCAACTACCTCTGAACTACTTCCGTTAAATATCTATGTGCCATGAAGGACTCGAACCTTCGACCCTCTGATTAAAAGTCAGATGCTCTACCGACTGAGCTAATGGCACTTGGCTGGGCTAGCTGGATTCGAACCAACGCATGACGGAGTCAAAGTCCGTTGCCTTACCGCTTGGCTATAGCCCAATGTGAGTTGTATGTTATATCCAATTATGTACTATTTATCCTTCCTTAATTAAGGGGAATTATACATAGCAGATAAATTAAATGGTGGAGGGGGACGGATTCGAACCGCCGAACCCAAGGGAGCGGATTTACAGTCCGCCGCGTTTAGCCACTTCGCTACCCCTCCATATGTGAGTTGGTAATGGTGGAGGATGACGGGATCGAACCGCCGACCCCCTGCTTGTAAGGCAGGTGCTCTCCCAGCTGAGCTAATCCTCCGAATATAAAAAATGGTGACCCGTACGGGATTCGAACCCGTGTTACCGCCGTGAAAGGGCGGTGTCTTAACCGCTTGACCAACGGGCCATACTGTTTTCGTAAGCTTCCAACCGGGCTCGAACCGGTGACCTCTTCCTTACCATGGAAGTGCTCTACCTAACTGAGCTATGGAAGCATGGCTCCACCAGTAGGATTCGAACCTACGACCCTTCGGTTAACAGCCGAATGCTCTACCGCTGAGCTATGGTGGAACAATGTTAGCCTGGCAACGTCCTACTCTCGCAGGGGGACAGCCCCCAACTACCATCGGCGCTGAAGAGCTTAACTTCCGTGTTCGGTATGGGAACGGGTGTGACCTCTTCGCCTTCATCACCAGACATATTTAGTTGAAAGAATTATTCTTTCAAAACTAGATAATATATTTTCATCAAGATCATTCATATCGTTCATTTAAATTGGTTAAGTCCTCGATCGATTAGTATTCGTCAGCTACACGTGTCGCCACGCTTCCACCTCGAACCTATCAACCTGATCATCTTTCAGGGATCTTACTAGCTTGCGCTAAAGGAAATCTCATCTTGAGGGGGGCTTCATGCTTAGATGCTTTCAGCACTTATCCCGTCCGCACGTAGCTACCCAGCTATGCCTTTGGCAAGACAACTGGTACACCAGCGGTGCGTCCATCCCGGTCCTCTCGTACTAAGGACAGCTCCTCTCAAATTTCCTACGCCCACGACGGATAGGGACCGAACTGTCTCACGACGTTCTGAACCCAGCTCGCGTACCGCTTTAATGGGCGAACAGCCCAACCCTTGGGACCGACTACAGCCCCAGGATGCGATGAGCCGACATCGAGGTGCCAAACCTCCCCGTCGATGTGGACTCTTGGGGGAGATAAGCCTGTTATCCCCGGGGTAGCTTTTATCCGTTGAGCGATGGCCCTTCCATGCGGAACCACCGGATCACTAAGCCCGACTTTCGTCCCTGCTCGACTTGTAGGTCTCGCAGTCAAGCTCCCTTGTGCCTTTACACTCTACGAATGATTTCCAACCATTCTGAGGGAACCTTTGGGCGCCTCCGTTACTCTTTAGGAGGCGACCGCCCCAGTCAAACTGCCCACCTGACACTGTCTCCCGAGCCGATAAGGCTCGCGGGTTAGAATTTCAATACAGCCAGGGTAGTATCCCACCGACGCCTCCACCGAAGCTAGCGCTCCGGCTTCTCAGGCTCCTACCTATCCTGTACAAGCTGTACCAAAATTCAATATCAGGCTACAGTAAAGCTCCACGGGGTCTTTCCGTCCTGTCGCGGGTAACCTGCATCTTCACAGGTACTATAATTTCACCGAGTCTCTGGTTGAGACAGTGCCCAGATCGTTACGCCTTTCGTGCGGGTCGGAACTTACCCGACAAGGAATTTCGCTACCTTAGGACCGTTATAGTTACGGCCGCCGTTTACTGGGGCTTCGGTTCAAAGCTTCGC
The DNA here is from genome assembly GCF_002250055.1 of Sutcliffiella cohnii. Lineage (NCBI taxonomy): Bacteria > Bacillati > Bacillota > Bacilli > Caryophanales > Bacillaceae > Sutcliffiella > Sutcliffiella cohnii. The sequence goes on along the minus strand of NZ_CP018866.1, from coordinate 4,768,176 downwards.
GCCGAGGCGCTAACCTTTCCCCTTAACCTTCCAGCACCGGGCAGGCGTCAGCCCCTATACTTCGCCTTACGGCTTCGCAGAGACCTGTGTTTTTGCTAAACAGTCGCCTGGGCCTATTCACTGCGGCTCTCTCGGGCTTTAACACCCTAACAGAGCACCCCTTCTCCCGAAGTTACGGGGTCATTTTGCCGAGTTCCTTAACCAGAGTTCTCTCGCTCACCTTAGGATTCTCTCCTCGCCTACCTGTGTCGGTTTGCGGTACGGGCACCATATTCCTCGCTAGAAGCTTTTCTTGGCAGTGTGGAATCAGGAACTTCGGTACTATATTTCCCTCGCCATCACAGCTCAGCCTTTAGGATAAGCGGATTTGCCTACTTATCCAGCCTAACTGCTTGGACGCGCATATCCAACAGCGCGCTTACCCTATCCTCCTGCGTCCCTCCATCGCTCAAACGGAATGAGGTGGTACAGGAATATCAACCTGTTATCCATCGCCTACGCCTTTCGGCCTCGGCTTAGGTCCCGACTAACCCTGAGCGGACGAGCCTTCCTCAGGAAACCTTAGGCATTCGGTGGAAGGGATTCTCACCCTTCTTTCGCTACTCATACCGGCATTCTCACTTCTAAGCGCTCCACCAGTCCTTACGGTCTAGCTTCAACGCCCTTAGAACGCTCT
>NZ_CP018866.1:4700000-4762500 GCF_002250055.1 Sutcliffiella cohnii | reverse complement strand
TTACTGATAATATTTCTAATATTTCTCCATTAATAAATAAATCTTGATGTTCATTCCACCTAACAACAAATCCTACAATTACAGTAGAAACTGCTCCAATTAATAAAGTGGTTAGGAACAAACGTACCCAATTTCGACTATTCACTTTCAGTTCCTCCAAGAAAAGATTAAAATTCCTCCCTTGATTGTATCAACTGGTAATTGAAAAATCCACCTTCTCGCAATTTCAAATTTGTATATTTCGTAAAAATTTACCCATATTAAATATAGCTAATACATTTATGAAAGGAGCTGTCTTCTTTGAAAAGGCTGCTTTTATTGCTCCTATTAACAATATTTTTCCCTATAAGCATGGTCGGCTGTGCACCAAATGACCAAGGTGGTGGGCAGGCTGATTACGATCAAACAAAAAAGATGGTTGTCGATATTCTAAAAACTGATGAAGGTAAAAAGGCTATTCAGGAAGTATTACAAGATGAAGAATTAAAGCAAGAACTAGTATTAGATCAGCAAATTGTAAGCCAATCTATCGAACAAACTTTAACAAGTGAAAACGGTGCAAAATTTTGGACGAAAATTTTCCAAGACCCTAAGTTTGCTGAGTCTTTTTCTAAAAGTATGGAAAAAGAGCATGAACAGTTAATAAAAGACTTAATGAAAGACCCAGAATACCAAGGTTTAATGATGCAAATTTTACAAGACCCGGAAATGCAACAGCAATATATAAAAATAATGAGTAGTAAAGAAATGCGTAGCCATTTACAACAAGTAATAACAGAAACGTTTGAAAGTCCTCTATTCAAAGCAAAAATACAGGAAATATTATTAAAAGGTGCAGAAGAAATGCAAGGTGGTCAGCAAGGTCAAGGTGGAGAACAACAGCAAGGTGGCGGTGGCCAAGGAGAAAGTGGCGGTGGTGGAGGAGGAGGTTAATCTTCCTCGCAAAAAGTGGTAAAAGAGGAACCGTCCATGACGATTCCTCTTTTATATTTATGCTAGTTCTACTACTTTCTGGGCAATATCTAAATAAATTTTCCCTAAACGATGGTCATCCTGATATACAGAAGGCGCAAAATCTTCATCATCCCAATCAGGCTGCTGCAAAGGAAGTTGTCCAAGTAAAGGTGCCTGTAGTTCTTCAGACAGCTTTTCACCGCCACCTTTTCCAAACACATATTCCTTCTCTCCTGTAACTTTGCTTTCAAAGTATGACATGTTTTCAATAACACCGATTACTTGATGGTCTGTTTTGATAGCCATTGCACCCGCTCTAGCCGCAACGAAAGCAGCAGTTGGATGAGGGGTTGTTACGATAATTTCTTTACAGGATGGCAACATAGAGTGCACATCCAGTGCTACATCACCAGTCCCTGGAGGTAAGTCTAACAACAAGTAATCTAACTCTCCCCATTCTACTTCTGTAAAAAAGTTATTTAACATTTTTCCTAACATCGGGCCTCTCCAAATTACAGGAGAGTTGTCTTCTACAAAAAAGCCCATCGAAATAACGCTCACTCCTTTTCTTTCTACCGGAATGATTCGTTCTCCTCTTATTACAGGTCGTTTTGTAATTCCCATCATATCAGGAACACTAAATCCATAAATGTCTGCATCAATAAGCCCTACTTTTTTGCCAAGACGAGCTAACGCAATTGCTAAGTTAACAGATACCGTTGATTTACCGACTCCACCTTTACCACTCGCTATAGCAATGAATGTTGTTTTATTATTATTTAATAAGTTTGTTGTATTTTCTGTTGCCACTCCAAATTGAGCTAACGTTTCTTCTGGTAACTCGGAAAAACGAATCCCAACAGTCGTTGCCCCAGCGGATTTAAGTCCATCTACAATCATTGTTTGAAGCTGCATTTGCTCAGGAGTACCAGTTTTTGCGATTGCTACTTTTACACTCACATGATTTTTTTCCTCTTTTATTGAAATGTCCTCAATTGCGTTCAATTCTACTAGAGATTTATGTAAAAAAGGATCTTGAAGATTACCAAGTACTTCAATAACTTTGTCTTTTGTTATCACGTTGACCCCACCCTTATGTATTTTGAATTCGTTTACAATATTAGTATAACATATCGTTATTCTTTTGGAGAATAAAGAAACTCACACTTTCAAAGTATGATTTTATATAAAACAAATATAAGCCCGCTATTTAAGCGAGCTTGATTTTTACTATTCTGGTGCTTCTACTTCATTCGTATAATGGCGCATAATTCCGTTATAAATAGATGCCGCTAACGCTTTTTGATATTCTTCAGATCGTAATAGTTCTCGCTCGCTAGGATTGGATAAAAAACCAACTTCCACTAATGCACCTGGTATATTCGCATGCTTTAATAAATAAATTCCATTTATGGATTTTGCACTTCTATTTGTGTTTTCTAAGTTTTTTCTGAATTCGTCTTGAACAAATTTGGCAAGACGTTGGTTTTCTTCTATTGATCGATAATAAAATGTCTGGGCCCCCCGCCATTTTGGTGAAGGAATGGCATTAAGATGTATACTTAAAAAGAGATCCGCATCCGAATGGTTAATCATTTCCACTCTTTTTCGTAAGTCTTCCGCTTTTCTTCTACTATAGCCCCTTGTACCTTCACTTGCTAGGTCTACATCCTCTTCCCTTGTCATCATGACTAATGCACCTTGTTCTTGTAAATAATCTTTTAAATATAAGGATACTTGGAGAGCAACGTCTTTTTCTAAAATATCTCCCCCTACCGCTCCACCGTCAGGGCCACCATGTCCAGGGTCTAAAATTATAATTTTCCCGGACAAAGGTAAATTCCATTGCTCCCACGTATCTTTGTTAAAAAATTGAAATTGAACGATATATATCAACAAAAGAGCTCCGGTAAGAAAAGCCCAAAACTGCCATTTTCTCATACATTCCCCTCCCGCATGTCCTCCTTACACTATATGGGACAAGGGGGGAGTTTATGATTATTAATGTAGTCTCATACGATATCTTTTTATGCTTTTTTCAAAACCATCTCTCCACCAATATAAAATAAACGATTCACATTTATAATAAAACGATTCGCATTCCATATCACTTTCACAAAATACTCCCCAATATAGAAAATAATCGTATAAAGTATCAATTAAATATTTCTCTTCTCTATAGCATCTTGTTCGCACCTTTTCTTCATTCTCTCCTTGGTAACCAAACTTTCCATATGAGGCGCCTAACAAATACGCTTCAATTGCTACATCAAGACAACCTTCTTCCACCGCTTCGATAGGACGCCCATTCATCTTTAGTTGTGGTCCAAAAAACTCTCTTACCTTGTTTCTCAAGAGCTCTACTGAGATTTCACGAAGCATTTTCCGCTCATATTTCTGTTGCTTTTCTCTTCGCTTCTCTTTAAAGGTTGTGACTACATTCATTTTTCTCACCCTTTCATACAAATAGTGTTTAACCTGTAAACACACCTCATGCGTAGAAAGAATGAGTACGTTTTTCCAAGAAAGGAAATGTCCTTAGATTATATAAAATGACTTATTTATGCATTCTTGCTTTTTCCCAACGCTTAAATAAAGGGGGATCTAATTTTTCTAGTTGTTGTAAAAAAACTGTTAGATACCCCAATTTTTTTAATCCTCTATAAAGGTGAATAGGATAATCTGTTTTATATCTAAAAGCACTAACATGATCTATAACTTTGATATTTTGGTCATCCTTTACAAAAATATGCCTTAATCGAGCATCAATTCTATTGAACTTTATATGTTCTAAATCCTTCAGCATTAATACTAATTCTTTAGCAAGTTCTTTACTTAATACTTTTCTTTGCTTCAAATATACATCCAACGGTTTTCCTTCTATATATTCCATTACATTATAGTTTTGCCCTGTTTTATATAATTTAGGAAGATAGTTAGTTCCTGCTCCATGTTTTAATGCCTTCGCTTCTTCCCTAGCATCCCCACGCTTCTTATATATTTTAATACATGTGTCATGAGATAACTTGTACACTTTTCCTTCACTACCAGCACCTATACATTCGTTATTTTCCTTTATATAATCGATATTTACCTCTATAAATAAACCCTCCTTTTTATGCCAAAATATTTGATATATATTATGTAATTTATTGTAAATAAGTTCTCCTTATCTCCTACGCACTAATACAATTTTATTTCCTATAAAAGCCTTTTTTACTTTTCTATTCAACAATATTCACTTAGGTATTTATACAACATATAATAAAAAGCTCGCTATTAAAGCGAGCTTCCTATAAAATCTATCCATTACTGCAACTTCTTTCGTATGATGTTATTTTTGAGAGATTCTACCTTGCTTTCTAGTGAACACACTTTAATCCAATAACCTATTGATTTCCTTTCTTAACCCACTCCGCAACGGTAACCGTCCGTTTCGCCTGGTGTTTTACTGCCACTTGAACATCTTCAATCATTTTCCCATCTTGCCCAACTGTAACACTTGTCCCATATGGATTTCCACCTGCCCCAAAAAGAACTGGGTCTGTATATCCTGGAGCTGCAATAATAGCACCCCAATGCATCATAGAAGTGTACAATGAAAGTATAGTCGCTTCTTGTCCACCGTGTGGATTTTGTGCTGAAGTCATCGCACTAACAACCTTATTTACCGTTTTACCGCTAGCCCATAGTCCACCTAAAGTATCAATGAATTGCTTCATTTGAGACGGCATATTTCCAAAACGTGTCGGCACACTAAAGATAATTGCATCTGCCCATTCAATGTCATCAGCTGAGGCAACTGGAACGTCTTTCGTAGCTTCAACAGTCGATTTCCAAACTTCATTACCTTCAATGACTGATTGTGGTGCTAATTCTTGTACTTTTAATACTTTAACTTCAGCACCTGCTTCTTTCGCTCCTTCTTCTGCCCATTTTGCTAACTGATAATTAGTTCCGCCCATACTGTAGAATACAACCGCTAATTTTGCATTTGACATATTTTCTATCTCCTTTTACTCTCAAGTTTTATATTGTAGCCCAATTATCTTATTCCCATAATGAAGAAAGTTTATTATTATTTCTATCAAGCTTTGAGGATTTCATACTTTTTTATAGAAACAAAAAGGGTACCTCATTATAATTGAGATACCCTCTGAATGTATTGCCACCTTTTTAAGAAAAAAGCACGACGATCGCTTTTAAGGCCGTATTTCTTACGCTTCTTTATGTGTGCATATTATATGGAGAAAAGCGATGTTGCCCCTTTACCGTATACTTTTTATTTGCTCTTATAACCTTTAGGAAAGCGTGAAAACCACTTCCAAGCAGTTTCAATCATATCCTCCAATGAGTACTTTGGCTCCCACCCTAATTCTTTAGAAATCTTTTCTGAAGAGGAGATCAATTTGCTAGGGTCACCTTTTCGCTTTTGCTTATATAGTATAGTTGCTTCCTTACCGGTAACTTTTTCACACTTATTAATCACTTCTTTTACAGTAAACCCTTCTTCATTACCGACATTGTAAATTTTATTTATTGCCTTCTCTTTTTTTAGGCCTTCAAGTGCTAATATATGTGCATTCACTAAATCAGTAACATGGATATAATCACGAATACACGTACCGTCCACCGTATCATAATCATCGCCAAAAACACTAATATGTTCTGATCTGCCAAGTAAGTGAAAGAGTATATTTGGAATCAAATGTGTTTCAGGTTGATGGTCTTCACCAATTCTTCCAAAGTGATCTGCCCCAGCTGCGTTAAAATAGCGTAAAATTATATAGTTTAATCTATAAGCAATAGAAAAATCTTTAATAATTTGCTCAATCATTAATTTTGAATGACCGTAAGGATTAATTGGGGCTGTTAAAGTTGATTCATTTATTTTTTCTATATTAGGATTTCCATAAACTGCACAAGTTGAGGAAAAGATTAAGTTGGTAATCTGGTGCTTTCTCATCATTTTAAGTAATGATATCGTACCCGCTACATTATTTTCATAGTACTTCAAAGGTTCTGTTATTGATTCTCCAACATAACAATTGGCAGCAAAATGAATGACATTCGATATTGAATAATTTTCAAATATATTTGTTAATAAGTTTGTATCTTTCATATCACCTTTTGTAAAAATGGCTCTCTTATCAACGGCTTCAATATGTCCCGTAGAAAGATTATCTAATACAACCACATCATATTTATGATCAAGTAAACTTTTGACTGTATGACTACCAATATACCCTGCTCCACCTACTACCAATATCATATTTTCCCTCCACATTTAAAACTTTTATTCCATTATATTCATTTATCATTTTAATTAATGACTGCATTTACCCCGTGTCAAAGATATACGGAACTCATACATTATCTTAAGCAATAAATCGAGGGGAGAGTTTCTATGTTAGTTTCCATCGTTATGGCAGTTCATAATGGAGAACAGTATTTGAAAGATGCGATTGTAGGAATTTTGGAACAAACCTATAGTAATATCGAAGTTATTATTGTTAATGATGGCTCATCTGACAAAACAAAGGAAATTTTAGATAGAATAACTGATAAGCGAGTTCACGTTTTACATTTAAGAAGAAACAAAGGAGCAGCTATTGCACTTAATCTTGGAATTGATCATGCAAAAGGGAAATGGATTGCTATTCATGATGCTGATGATATCAGCTATCCTGAGCGAATTGAAGAACAAGTCAAACATATTAAAAATAATAAAAATTTAGTAGCGGTAGGTACATTTATAGAATGTATGGACAAAAAAAACAGAACACTACCACAAAATTTGGGTCGAAACAAATTTACGAGTCATAAAGAAATTCGTTCCTTACTCTATACGGGTTGTCCACTAACCCACGGTTCGGTAACGTTCCTAAAGTCAGCTTTTTATGAAGCTGGGAAATATAATCCTATGTATAAAATTGCATATGACTATGAATTATGGTGCCGTCTTATTAACATAGGGACAATTGAAAATATTCCAAAGGTTTTATATAAGTATAGAATTTATAAAGAATCTTTATCTCACAAAAACGACGAACTTACTTCTATAGAATTATTCACTTCTTTTTCAAAATTTCTATTAACGAATAATTTTTCTCATAAGAGTAAAAAGCCAACCTTTGTTTTAGTTGGAACGATAAATGGGTGTAATAAATTTATTCAAGCTACAAAAAAAAATGTAAGGGTTAGAAAAACGATTCCAATTAAAACAAAAAAGGCAAGCTCTGAAATTATTAACTATATTCAAAGCAAAGATATAGACGGAGTGATCGTACTAGGAAGGCCAAGAGATAAGAAAGACTTATTAAACGATTTAATAAATGCTGGTATGAAAAAAAATAAAAATTTATTTGATCTTTGGAGTGGAATATAACAATAAATTAAATTCCTTAAAAACTAGCAAGGGTGTCTAAAAGTTGACAGAAGCTTGAGTCACCCCTTTATTTTTGAAATCAAATTGGTTTAATACAATACAGCCATCAATCACAATGACTACTATTACACTTTAATAATTACTAAATCTACTTCTTGAGTTTTTCTATAAAAAACCTCCATAGCAAGGACCATGGTGTGACAAAATTATATACTCTTTTATTTAATAAAAAAGACTCTTTCCACCGAAGTGAAAAGAGTCTTGAAACGTAAATATATTAACGTTTTGAGAACTGAGGCGCGCGACGTGCACCTTTAAGACCGTATTTTTTACGCTCTTTCATACGTGCGTCACGAGTTAATAGACCTGCGCTTTTTAAAGTTGCGCGGTACTCAGGATCTGCTTGTAATAGTGCACGTGCGATACCGTGACGGATAGCACCAGCTTGACCAGTGTAACCTCCACCGTTTACGTTTACTAATACATCATAGTTTCCTACAGTTTCAGTAGCAGTTAATGGTTGCTTTACAACGTTACGTAAAGCTTCGAATGGAATATAGTTTTCAATGTCACGGTCGTTGATTACGATACGTCCGTTACCAGGTACTAAACGTACGCGAGCAACAGAGCTTTTACGACGACCAGTTCCGTAATATTGTACTTGTGCCAAAGTAATACCCTCCCTTTTTTATTATCCGCGAAGTTCGTAAACTTCCGGTTGTTGTGCTTGGTGTGGATGTTCGTTACCAGCATAAACGTGTAACTTTTTGAACATTTGACGTCCAAGACTTCCTTTTGGAAGCATTCCACGGATAGCAAGCTCTAACATTCTTTCAGAGTAGTTTGTACGCATTTCTAGAGCAGTTCTAGATTTTAAACCACCTGGATGTTGACTATGACGGTAATAAATTTTATCAGTTAATTTTTTACCAGTTAATTCGATTTTAGATGCATTAATTAGAATTACATGATCTCCAGTGTCTACGTTTGGAGTATATGTTGGTTTATGTTTACCACGTAAGATGGACGCTACTTCACTAGAAAGACGACCTAAAGTTTTACCTTCAGCGTCAATCACGTACCATTTACGATTTACTTCGCTAGCTTTCGCCATGTAAGTTGTACGCATTGTTTTCCCTCCTAAAAAAATAAAAACTTTTACTCTTATATTATTTCAACACGATGAAACTCTTCCGGGGCTTTATCGTGGGGCTGAAATACATACCATAGGATATCTTATAACTTTCTGGCTCTAATGTCAAGAAAATGTTACACCAGGATTAGTTGTCATTGTAAACAACATTCCATAAGTATAAACCATGCGCAGGTGCTGTTTTACCAGCCTGTTCACGATTTCCCTCTTTTAGAATAGTTGTTAGATTATTAGCATTTATTTTACCTCTTCCAACATCTAACAATGTACCTACAATGATTCGAACCATATTATATAAAAATCCATTGCCTACTACACGAAAAACAAGAACATTTTCTTCTTCATAAATGTCTAGTTCATAAATCGTCCGAACTTTATCTTCTATTTCTGTCTTACTAGAACAAAAACTAGTAAAATCGTGAGTTCCAATTAAATATTGTTTAGCCACTTCCATCGAAGCAATATTTAATTTAAACGGATAGAAATATGTGTAGTGACGTTGAAAAACATCTTGCCGCTCCCCAATCCATACTTTGTATCGATACTCTTTTTGAACTACAGAAAAACGAGCATGAAACGATGAAGGAACCTCTTCTACCGAGAGAATTCGAATATCTGCTGGTAGCTTCGTATGCATAGCATATGGCCATTTTTCAGGTGGTATGTGTAGATTCGTATCAAAATGAATTACTTGACCAGCAGCATGCACTCCCGCGTCTGTTCTCCCGGATGCATACACTTTTACTTTTGATCCTTTATGAAGCTGATTCAAAGCACTTTGGAGCTCTCCTTGAACAGTTCTTCCATTCGGTTGGATTTGATAACCTTCGAAATTTGTACCGTCGTATGCGATTGTTGACTTTAACCTTTTCATATTCATACTCCCATTATGTCCGAATAAAGATAAGGATAATCGTCAGAACTACTAATCCTATTAACATAACAGTGTCTTTTCCACCCCAATGTAACAATCGATATTTCGTTCTACCTTCCCCACCTTGATAGCCTCGTGCCTCCATCGCAATTGCTAGCTCCTCAGCACGCTTAAATGAACTAATAAATAGCGGGACAAGGAGCGGAACTAACGCCTTTACACGATCCTTTATAGGGCCTGAGGAAAAGTCGACACCTCTAGCACTTTGCGCCTTCATGATCTTGTCCGTTTCTTGTAGTAACGTTGGAATGAATCGTAAGGAAATTGACATCATTAACGAAAGTTCATGAACTGGTACTTTCCACTTTTTTAATGGCCCAAATAATGTTTCCATCCCATCCGTCACTTCAATTGGAGTCGTCGTTAACGTCAAAATCGTCGTAATAGTAATTAAATAAAGAAATCGTAAAGAAATAAAAATAGCTTGTCTAATTCCTTCTTCATAAATAGAAAGTGGCCCAATTTGGAATAAGAGCTCTCCACCTCTTGTTAAAAAAATATGGAAGACCATCGTAAACAATATAATCCATATTATCGGCTTTAGTCCTTTTAATATAAATGTGATCGGAATTTTTGTAAGTGCCGTAACGAATAAAACATACAGACCTAATATAAGATATGCCCACGTATTATTAGCAAGAAATACGATAAAAACAAATAAAAAAACTAGTATTAGTTTAGCTCTAGGATCCATTCGATGAACAAATGAGTCTTTAGGAACATATCTGCCAATAATTAGGTTATTTAACATCTGTATCCCCCTCTTTCAAAAGAGATACAACTATTTCTGTAGCATCACTTAATGTTAAAGCAACTTTTCCTGATTGCTTATTCAGCCTACTTTCTAACTCTTTTATAAAGCGAACGGTTTCTGGAACATCTAAGCCAAGCTGTTGCAACGTTTCATATTGCTCAAATATTTCTATCGGACTTCCTTGTAAAGCGATAGTCCCTTTACTCATTACGATAATTTGATCAGCATATTTTGCTGCATCTTCCATACTGTGTGTAACTAAAATGGTTGTCATCTCTTTTTGTTTATGCAATGAGTAAAATAAGTCCATTATCTCTTCTCGGCCTCTTGGATCAAGTCCTGCTGTTGGCTCGTCTAAAACTAATATTTCAGGCTCCATTGCTAAAACACCCGCAATTGCCACCCTTCTCATTTGACCACCACTTAAATCAAAAGGAGAAACTTCTAAATATTTTTCATCAAGCCCAACTAATCGAAGTGCTTCTCTAGCTTTTCTTTTCGCTTCTTTCTCTGATACACCAAAATTCATAGGACCGAAACAAATATCTTTTTCTACTGTTTCTTCAAAAAGCTGATGTTCTGGAAACTGAAAAACAATTCCAACTTTTTTCCTTAATGATTTAATTTTTTTTTCTTTTTCATTTGCGCTGATTTTATATTCTCCAATATGCAGAGAACCACTAGTCGGTTTTAATAAGGCGTTTAAATGCTGTAGTAATGTCGATTTCCCAGAACCAGTATGCCCGATAATTGCAGTATAACTATTAGAGAGGATCGTTGTATTTATATGATATAGAGCCCTTCGTTCAAAAGGGGTGTTTTTTTGATACGCATGTTCTAAATCCCTTATCGTAATTTCCATAGCTCTTCTATCAACCCTTCACTACTAATTACATCCCCGATACGTATGCCATGCTTTTCAAGCTTATCTCTAAGTTTCACAGCAAAAGGCAAATCTAACCCAATGTCCTTTAGTTGTTGCCCTAAACGAAAAATATCTTTAGGTGTTCCTTCTGCAAACACTTTTCCTTCATTTAACACATAAACACGATCAGCTAAGGCAGCTTCTTCTAAATCATGTGTAATGGATAATACAGTAATACCTAACTCATCCTTCAAACTTCGAAGCGTATTTATTACCTCTATTCTTCCCTGTGGGTCCAACATACTCGTAGCTTCGTCCAAAATAATGATAGAAGGCTGTAGTGCAATAATACCCGCTATCGCTACTCGTTGCTTCTGTCCTCCTGATAACTGATGAGGCTCCTGGTCAAAATACTGTTCCATCCCCACTTTATTAATGGCATGATGTACTCTAGTGACCATTTCATTACGAGGCACACCTAAATTTTCCAATCCAAATGCAACATCATCTTGAACAGTAGTCCCTACGAATTGATTATCCGGATTTTGAAAGACCATGCCAACTTTTTTCCTTATTTGCCATACTGTCTCTTCGGTTAATTCAATAGCATCAATAAAAACAGATCCAGATGTAGGCATTTGTAAACCGTTTAATATTTTTGCAAAAGTAGATTTTCCAGAACCGTTATGACCAACAATCGCAATCCATTCTCCACGTTCTATTTGCAAAGATAATTCGTGTATAGTTTGCTCTTCCTGGTTTGGATATTGAAATGAAAGATTTTCAACCGTTAAAATAGGATCTTTCATGATACCCCCTCCTCTCTGCTCTTCTATCTCATCTTAGTATACTTTCTCTCACTATAGAAAAAAAGCCCTTTCCTTACCTTTCGTCACCTACACTTACGATGCGAAACTACTTCAGAATGGGTTGTGAAAAAAGATAATATTAAAAAAATAAAGGGCTAGAATCAGTCATTACAACTGTCCGCCCTTCTATTTATGACTAATTATAATTAGACTAGTTCGATAATAACCATTGGTGCACCGTCTCCACGACGAGGTCCAAGCTTCATGATACGAGTGTATCCGCCTTGGCGCTCTTCATAGCGAGGAGCAATGTCACCGAATAATTTTTGTACTGCGTCTTGACCAGTTTCTTCGTTAGCAACTTCTTTACGAATGAAAGCAGCTGCTTGACGTCGAGCATGTAAATCTCCACGCTTACCAAGAGTGATCATCTTTTCAACTACAGAACGTAATTCTTTAGCACGAGCTTCAGTCGTTTCAATACGCTCGCTGATGATTAAATCAGTTGCTAAGTCGCGTAATAACGCTTTACGTTGAGCACTTGTACGTCCTAACTTTCTGTAACCCATCTTGAGGTCCCTCCTTTGTTGAAAGTATGGATAAGTTCAAACACATAAAGATGCCTAGTTTTCGTTACAAAAAACTAGTCATCTTTACGTAGGCCTAAACCAAGTTCTTCTAATTTATGCTTCACTTCTTCTAGTGATTTGCGACCTAAGTTACGAACTTTCATCATATCTTCTTCAGTTTTATTAGCAAGCTCTTGTACAGTATTAATTCCTGCACGTTTTAAACAGTTGTAAGAACGAACAGATAGATCTAGTTCTTCAATAGTCATTTCTAGAACTTTCTCTTTCTGATCTTCTTCTTTTTCAACCATAATTTCTGCATTTTGAGCTTCGTCCGTTAATCCAACAAATATGTTGAGATGTTCCGTTAAGATTTTAGCTCCAAGCGCAACTGCTTCTTGTGGTCCAATGCTACCATCAGTCCATACATCTAACGTAAGTTTATCGTAATTACTTACTTGACCTACACGAGTATTTTCTACAAAGTATGAAACACGAGAAACAGGAGTAAAAATAGAGTCAATTGGAATTACACCAATTGGTTGATCTTCACGTTTGTTTCCATCCGCTGGTACGTATCCACGTCCTCTTTTAGCAGTAAAGCGAATACGTAAGTGTGCGTCTTTTGCTAACGTCGCAATATGAAGGTCGGGATTAAGAATCTCAACGTCGCTGTCATGAGTAATATCTGCGGCAGTAACCGTTCCTTCACCTTGTACGTCAATTTCTAACGTTTTTTCTTCATCTGAATAGATTTTTAACGCTAGTTTTTTAACGTGCAAGATTATAGTAGTAACATCCTCTACGACGCCTTCAATTGTTGAGAACTCATGGAGTACACCATCTATTTGAATAGATGTAACAGCGGCACCAGGGAGTGAGGATAGTAGGATACGACGTAAGGAGTTACCCAAAGTAGTACCATATCCACGCTCAAGTGGTTCGACAACGAATTTACCGAAATTGGCGTCGTCGCTGATTTCAACCGTTTCGATTTTTGGTTTTTCGATTTCTAACATTCATAACCCTCCTTCAAAACGTCGAAACCCCGGAAAGACATTTTTATGTCTAACCGAAATTCCCATATGGTATGTCCCGAATGTGCACAACAACATTTAATATTATCTGTATGTTCTTTTTTTCTTTAACATAAGCCATTATTGCCAAAAATAAAAATTTTATACAGACAAATTAAACACGGCGACGTTTTGGTGGACGGCAACCGTTATGAGGTACAGGAGTTACGTCTCTAATAGCAGTTACTTCAAGACCAGCTGCTTGTAAAGCACGGATAGCTGCTTCACGACCAGCTCCAGGGCCTTTAACTGTAACTTCTAAGCTCTTTAAACCATGCTCCATAGCTGTTTTCGCAGCAGTTTCTGCAGCCATTTGAGAAGCAAACGGAGTTGATTTACGAGAACCTCTAAATCCAAGAGCACCAGCACTTGACCAAGAAAGTGCATTTCCATGTACGTCTGTGATTGTTACAATCGTATTGTTGAATGTAGAACGGATATGCGCAACACCAGTTTCAATATTCTTTTTCACACGGCGTTTACGAGTATTAGTTTTACGTGCCATAACTGAAATCTACCTCCTTACTTTATTATTTCTTTTTGTTCGCTACTGTACGACGTGGACCTTTACGAGTACGAGCGTTGTTCTTAGTGTTTTGACCACGAACAGGTAATCCACGACGATGACGTAATCCACGGTAACATCCGATTTCGATTAGACGTTTAATGTTAAGTGAAACTTCACGACGAAGGTCACCTTCTACTTTTAAACGATCCACAACATCACGGATTTTTCCAAGTTCTTCTTCTGTTAAATCACGAACGCGTGTATCTTCAGAAACACCAGCTTCTGCAAGTACTTTCGCTGCAGTCGTACGACCAATACCGAAAATATATGTTAAAGATACTACAACGCGTTTGTCACGTGGAATATCAACACCAGCAATACGTGCCATAATTGCGCACCTCCCTCAATAATTATCCTTGTTTTTGTTTATGTTTAGGGTTTTCACAGATAACCATAACTTTACCTTTTCTGCGGATAACTTTACATTTTTCGCAGATCGGCTTAACAGATGGTCTCACTTTCATCTTATATACCTCCTTGATAGTACGGAGTGCTGTAATAATTTATTTGAAACGATACGTAATTCTACCGCGAGTTAAATCATAAGGAGAAAGCTCTACTGTAACTTTATCACCAGGAAGTATTCGTATGAAGTGCATACGGATTTTTCCAGATACGTGAGCTAACACAGTATGGCCATTTTCCAATTCTACTTTAAACATCGCATTTGGTAAAGTCTCAAGAACCGTACCTTCTACTTCAATTACATCGTCTTTCGCCATTAATTAAGTTCTCCCTTCTTCAAATCAGTAACATGCTCATTGACAAAATTTAAGAGCGCAAAACGCAATTTGCTATTTGTCACACGACCTGTTTCCATAATACTGTTCTGAACTTCTGGAGACACGTAATCAAAAAATTCAAGGTGATGAATATTTTTCTTCTTAGGTCGGTCGAATTTTCGCTTATCTCCATCTGCCAGGACGACAAAACGTTCATCAAGAATTTTAACAACGAGAGCAAACTGACCTGAATCTCTGCCCTGTACAATCCTTACTAACTGTCCGACTTGTGGTAAAAAGTTCTGATTACTCATCTTCTTTCACCGACTAAGCTTTAGTTAGAATTTCGTAACCTGTTTCTGTAATCGCAATTGTATGTTCAAAGTGAGCACACATTTTACCGTCAACAGTTACAACTGTCCAGTTGTCTTCTAACGTTTTTACATAGCGAGAACCTGCATTCACCATCGGTTCAATCGCAAGTACCATTCCAGGTTTTAACCTTGGTCCTTTATTAGGAGGACCATAGTGTGGAATTTGAGGATCCTCATGTAAGTTTTGACCAACTCCATGACCAACATACTCTCTTACTATAGAAAAGTTATTTGCTTCTACAAAAGTTTGTATCGCATGAGAGATGTTTGAAAGTCTTACATTTGGTTTCGCTTCTTCCAAACCTTTAAACAATGATTCTTCCGTAACCTCTAATAAACGTTGGGTATCTTCAGAAATAGTTCCTACTGGATAAGTCCAAGCAGAATCTCCATGATAGCCGTTTAATTTTGCACCAATGTCAACGCTAATGATGTCACCATCTTTTAGAACTCGGTTACCCGGTATTCCATGAACCAGTTCTTCGTTTACAGAAGCACAAATACTACCCGTAAATCCATTATACCCTTTGAACGAAGGTGTTGCATTATGACTCCTAATGAAGTCTTCTGCAATTTTATCAAGCTGCTTCGTCGTAACGCCGGGAACAATGTGTTTTTTTAGTTCTTGATGCGTTAACGCAACTATTTTACCTGCTTCCTTCATGATTTCAATCTCACGAGGAGTTTTACAGATAATCATTACGCGCGTCCTCCAAGCAACTCAGTTATATCAGAGAATACTATGTCGATTGCTTGCTGACCGTCAATATTTCGCAAATATCCTTTAGACTCATAAAAATCTAACAAAGGTTTTGCTTGTTTAATGTTTACCTCTAAACGGTTACCAACTGTTTCTGCATTATCATCAGCACGTTGATATAATTCACCGCCACACTTGTCACAAACACCTTCATTTGCAGGAGGGTTGAAAACTAAGTGGTAAGTGGATCCACATTCTTTACAAATACGTCTTCCTGTTAAACGTTCTAATAATATGCTTTGATCTACATCTATATTAATAACATAATCAAGTGTACGACCAAGCTGATTCATTAGTTCCTCTAGCGCTTCTGCTTGAGGTACTGTTCTAGGGAAACCGTCTAGTAAGAATCCGTTTTGACAATCTTCTTTTTCCAGTCTTTCACGAACGATACCGATCGTTACTTCATCTGGGACAAGTTGTCCTTGATCCATAAAAGATTTAGCCTTAAGGCCTAGTTCAGTTTCTTCCTTCATTGCAGCCCTAAACATATCTCCGGTAGAAATATGAGGGATATTATATTTTTCGACAATACGTTCTGCTTGAGTACCTTTACCGGCACCAGGAAGTCCCATAAGAACTAAATTCATTCTTTTGCCCCCTCAATATCTGATGAAGCAGTGGGATAATTGATATCCCATCACTTCATTATTTAATAAATCCTTTATAATGACGCTTAACTAACTGACTCTCCAATTGTTTCATCGTATCTAGGGCAACCCCAACAACGATAAGCAAGCCAGTTCCACCTATTTGTACAGCAGGTGGTAGTTTAGCTAAATCCATAAAGATTACAGGAAGGATAGAAATGACTGCTAGGAAAAGAGCCCCAACGAACGTTAATCGATAGATAATTGTTGTTAAATACTCTTGTGTATTTAAACCAGGACGAATTCCTGGGATATATCCACCTTGTTTTTTCAAGTTATCTGCCATTTGTTCAGGATTAGACTGTACAAATGTGTAGAAATACGTAAAGGCAATAATTAATGCTACATATATTACCATACCAATCGGTTGAGTATAATCAAATACCGTTTGAATCCATTCAGTCGTACTATTAGTACCAAAGAAAGATGCAATTGTTGGTGGAGTGATAATAAATGAAACTGCAAAGATTACAGGAATAACTCCCGCAGCATTAACTTTTAACGGTAAATGTGATGTTTGCCCTCCAACAGGATTACGACCAGAATTACCTTTCGCATATTGGATCGGAATCTTTCGTAATGCTTGTTGAATAAAGATAACACCGACAATAACTGCTAATATTGCTAAAACGATTAAAGCAACAATAACAAGGTTTAGGAATAATTGGTCTCCTGCGCCTTCTATTAATTGTGCATAAACTTGGTTAGCGCCATTAGGGATGGCTGCAACGATACCAGCGAAAATTAAAATGGAAATACCATTACCAACACCATGGGCTGTGATTTGTTCACCAAGCCACATTAAAAATGCTGTTCCTGCTGTTAATACAATTGCAATCGTTACATACGTCGTAAACGATGGATTCATAATTAGTTGGCCACCCATTAAATTATTAAATCCAATCGACATCCCGATACCTTGGATAAAGGCAAGGACGATTGTAAAGTATCTAGTGAATTGAGCTAGCTTTCTTCGGCCAACTTCACCTTGCTTAGACCATTCCGTAAATTTAGGTACAACATCCATTTGTAGTAATTGTACTATGATAGATGCAGTAATATACGGCATGACACCCATTGCAAAGATGGAGAAATTCTCTAACGCTCCTCCACCAAATGTATTCAAAATACCAAATACATTAAATTCATCACTGAATCTTAATACTTCACGTTCTACACCAGGTACTGGAATGAACGTCCCGATACGAAATATTACTAACATAATTAGGGTGAACAAAATTTTGTTTCTAATGTCACCCACACGCATAAAATTGGAGAATGTCTGGAACATTAAATCACCTCTACAGTTCCGCCAGCTGCTTCGATTGCTTCTTTGGCTGAAGAGGAAAACTTATGTGCACGAACAGTTAGCTTTTTATCGATTTTACCGTTACCTAATACTTTTAAACCTGCGTTTAACTTACTTACTACACCAGTTTCAATAAGTAATTCAGGTGTTACTTCAGTACCTTCTTCAAATCGATTTAACGCTTCAAGGTTTACGATTGCAAACTCTTTGCGGTTGATGTTCGTAAATCCACGCTTTGGTAGACGTTGGAATAGAGGTGTTTGACCACCTTCAAATCCAGGACGAACGCCACCACCCGAACGAGCGTTTTGACCTTTGTGTCCTTTACCAGAAGTTTTACCGTTACCAGAACCTGTACCGCGACCTACACGATTACGCTCTTTACGGGAACCTTCTGCTGGTTTTAACTCATGAAGTTTCATTGTGGCACCTCCTTATTATGAAAACTTATTTTTACTGCTCTTTTACAGTTACAAGATGAGCTACCTTGTTAATCATACCGCGGATAGCTGCATTATCCTCATGAACTACAGTTTGATGTAGTTTTTTAAGTCCAAGTGTTTCCACAGTAGTACGTTGATCTTGTGGACGACCAATAACACTGCGAGTGAGGGTGATTTCTAATTTGTTTGCCATTGTTTTTCCCTCCTTATCCTAACAGTTCTTCTACCGTTTTACCACGCAATTTAGCAACGTCCTCTGCACGTTTTAATTGCTTTAATCCGTTTACTGTAGCACGAATCATGTTAATTGGTGTGTTAGATCCTAAAGATTTAGATAAGATGTCTTGAACTCCAGCTAACTCAAGTACCGCACGAACCGGTCCACCAGCGATAACCCCAGTACCTTCTGAAGCAGGTTTTAATAGGATTTCACCAGAACCAAATTGTCCTAATACTTGATGTGGAATAGTAGTACCAACGATAGGTACAGCTACTAAGTTTTTCTTCGCATCTTCGATTGCTTTACGAATTGCATCAGGTACCTCTTGTGCTTTACCAGTACCGAAGCCAACATTACCGTTTTTGTCACCTACTACTACAAGAGCAGCAAAGCGGAAACGACGTCCACCTTTTACAACTTTCGCAACGCGGTTAACAGTAACAACGCGTTCTTCAAGTTCTAATTTATTTGCATCAATACGACTCATCAGTGTCCCTCCTTTGTCGATTAAAATTCTAGTCCAGCTTCACGTGCAGCATCTGCTAATGCTTTCACACGTCCATGATATAAATATCCTCCGCGGTCAAATACTACGGATTTAATTCCTTTTTCTACAGCGCGTTTTGCAACAAGTTCTCCAACTTTTTGAGCAGCTTCTACGTTTCCACCGTTCTCAAGAGAAAGCTCTTTATCTACAGAAGATGCACTAACGATCGTTACAGAGTTAGTATCATCAATTAATTGTGCATAAATGTGCTGATTTGAACGGAATACATTCAAACGCGGACGAGTAGCTGTTCCTGATAATTTTGAACGAACACGAGCATGTCTTTTCTTACGAGTAGAATTTTTATCAGGCTTAGTAATCATCGAGCAGTCACTCCTTTCTTCTCATTATGCTGTATTACTTCGCAGTTTTACCTTCTTTACGACGTACATATTCACCTTCGTAACGAATTCCTTTACCTTTGTAAGGCTCAGGTGGACGAACATCACGAATGTTTGCTGCTAAAGCACCAACGCGTTCTTTGTCGATTCCTTTAACAACGATTTTTGTATTAGCAGGAACTTCAACTTCAATTCCTTGTTCTGGAGTAATTTCTACAGGATGAGAATATCCTACGTTAAGAACTAGTTTGTTACCTTGTTTTTGAGCACGGTAACCTACCCCGATAAGTTCTAATCCTCTTTCAAAACCTTTAGATACACCTTCAACCATGTTCGCTAATAGAGCACGAGTTGTTCCGTGTAATGCACGGTGTTCTTTGTTGTCAGTTGGACGAGTAACAGTGATTACGTTCTCTTCAACATTGATAACCATATCTTCGCTGAAAGTACGAGTTAATTCACCTTTAGGTCCTTTTACTGTAACAGTGTTGTTGTTGTTAGTGATTGTAACACCACTTGGTAGTTCAATTAGTTTTTTACCTACACGTGACATAGAGTTACACCTCCGTTCATTTCAAAAATTATTACCAAACGTATGCTAATACTTCTCCACCAGTTTGCTTTTGACGAGCTTCTTTGTCAGAAATTACACCTTGAGAAGTAGAGATGATCGCAATACCTAATCCGTTAAGTACACGAGGTACTTCGTCAGCTTTTGCATATACACGTAAACCTGGTTTACTAATACGCTTTAAGCCTGTGATTACACGCTCATTGTTCGCACCATATTTTAAGAAAATGCGAATGATACCTTGTTTGTTATCCTCAATATATTCAACATCACGAATGAAACCTTCACGTTTTAAGATTTCAGCTACTTCTTTTTTGATTTTAGAAGCAGGAATTTCAAGCTTCTCATGACGTACTGTATTCGCATTGCGGATGCGAGTAAGCATATCTGCAATAGGATCTGTCATAACCATTAATTTTACCTCCTTCCCTAATTTCGGGTTTTACCAACTTGCTTTTTTCACGCCAGGAATTTGGCCTTTATAAGCTAATTCACGGAAACAAATACGGCAAAGCTTAAATTTACGAAGTACAGAGTGTGGACGTCCGCATCTCTCGCAACGTGTGTAAGCTTGCACTGCATGTTTAGGTGTACGCTTTTGTTTCGCAATCATTGATTTTTTAGCCACATTTTCGCCTCCCTTTTACCAGTCAATGGTATTATTTTTGGAATGGCATACCGAATGAAGATAATAGCTCACGAGCTTCTTCATCTGTGTTAGCAGTCGTAACGATAACGATATCCATACCACGCACTTTACTAATTTTATCGTAGTCAATTTCAGGGAAGATAAGCTGTTCTTTTACACCCAAAGTGTAGTTTCCACGACCGTCGAATGACTTTTTAGAAATACCACGGAAGTCACGCACACGTGGTAAAGAAACAGATACTAACTTATCTAAGAATTCGTACATACGCTCACCGCGTAATGTAACCTTTGCACCGATAGGCATTCCTTCACGAAGACGGAAACCAGCGATAGATTTTTTTGCTCTTGTTACAACAGGTTTTTGACCAGTGATTAAGCCTAGCTCTTCAACCGCGTTATCTAACGCTTTTGCGTTAGCAACCGCATCACCGACTCCCATGTTGATAACGATCTTTTCAAGTTTTGGAGCTTGCATTACAGATTTATAGTTAAACTTGCTCACTAGAGCAGGAACGATTTCTTGTTGATATTTTTCTTTTAGGCGGTTCATCTAAAGTACCTCCTTTCTTTACTGTCTATTTATCTAATTGTTCACCAGATTCTTTTGCAACACGTACTTTTTTACCGTCTACTACCTTATAACCAACACGAGTTGGTACACCTGTTTTAGGGTCTAAAGGCATAACGTTTGATACATGAATAGGTGCCTCATGGCTAATGATTCCACCTTGTGGGTTTGCTTGGGAAGGTTTAGCGTGTTTTTTCACGATGTTTACACCTTCAACAAGTACTCTGTCTTTTTTAGGGAAAGCCTGTAGGATTACACCTTGCTTACCTTTATCTTTTCCAGAGATAACTTGAACTTTATCACCTTTTTTTACATGCATCTTTTTGCACCTCCTTAGGAAACAAAACTTTATCTTATTAAATAACTTCTGGAGCTAAAGAAACGATCTTCATGTAGTTGCTATCACGTAATTCACGAGCAACAGGTCCGAAGATACGAGTTCCGCGTGGACTCTTGTCATCCTTGATAATTACACATGCATTCTCATCAAAACGAATATAAGAACCATCAGTACGTCGAACTCCACGTTTTGTACGTACAACTACAGCTTTTACAATGTCACCTTTTTTAACAACGCCTCCTGGTGTTGCTTGTTTCACTGTACAAACGATAACATCACCAATATTTGCATAGCGACGTCCAGTTCCACCTAGAACTTTAATTGCAAGTACTTCACGAGCGCCAGAGTTGTCAGCAACTTTCAAACGACTTTCTTGTTGAATCATACATGGTACCTCCCTTCGGAATGTTTATATCCGAACTTTATATAATTATATAATTACTGCTTTTTCTACAACCTCTACTAAACGGAAACGTTTTGTCGCCGATAACGGACGAGTCTCCATGATTTTAACGATATCGCCAGTTTTAGCTAGACCGTTTTCATCATGCGCTTTGTACTTTTTAGAGTACTTTACACGTTTACCATATAGTGGGTGAGTTTTGTAAGTCTCTACTAACACTGTAATTGTTTTGTCCATTTTATCAGAAACAACACGTCCAGTGTAAACCTTACGTTGGTTACGTTCACTCATTCCCGCGAACCTCCTCTTCATTATTTATTAGAAGCGATCTCTCTCTCGCGAATAACAGTTTTCATACGAGCGATTGACTTACGTACTTCGCGAATACGAGTAGTGTTTTCTAATTGACCAGTCGCTAATTGAAAGCGTAGGTTGAATAATTCTTCTTTTAATGATTTAACTTTTTGTTCGATCTCAGCAGTGGTTAAATCACGGATTTCATTAGCCTTCATTAGATTCACCACCAATTTCTTCACGTTTTACGAATTTACATTTAACAGGTAGTTTATGTGCTGCAAGACGAAGTGCTTCGCGTGCAACTTCTTCAGATACACCAGAAATTTCGAACATAACCTTTCCTGGTTTTACAACAGCTACCCAACCTTCAGGAGCACCTTTACCGGAACCCATACGTACTTCAAGAGGTTTTGCAGTATATGGTTTTGAAGGGAAAATTTTAATCCAAACTTTACCGCCACGTTTCATGTAACGAGTCATCGCACGACGTGCAGCCTCGATTTGACGGTTTGTAATCCAAGAAGCTTCAGTTGATTGTAAACCGAACTCACCGAAGTGAACTTCTGTACCGCCTTTAGCTTTACCGCGCATTTTTCCACGGTGTTCGCGACGATATTTAACGCGTTTAGGCATTAACATAATTATTTTCCTCCTTCCTCAGTGTTCTTCTTTGTAGGAAGGACCTCTCCACGATAAATCCATACTTTCACACCTAATTTACCATAAGTTGTATCAGCTTCAGCTGTACCATAGTCGATATCAGCACGAAGTGTATGAAGTGGAACAGTACCTTCACTGTATTGTTCAGAACGAGCAATGTCTGCTCCTCCTAGACGACCAGAAACCATTGTTCTAATCCCTTTTGCTCCTGCACGCATAGCACGTTGGATTGATTGCTTTTGCGCACGACGGAATGAAACGCGGTTTTCTAACTGACGAGCAATGTTATCAGCAACTAACTTTGCATCTAAATCAGCTCTCTTAACCTCCATAATGTTGATGTGTACACGTTTACCAGTTAACTGGTTTAAAGCTTTACGTAAAGCTTCAACTTCTGTACCACCCTTACCAATTACCATACCAGGTTTAGCAGTATGAACTGTGATGTTTAAACGGTTAGCCGCACGTTCGATTTCTACTTTAGAAACAGAAGCGTCGCTTAAGCGTTTTGTGATATATTCGCGTACTTTGATATCTTCATGTAAAAGATTAGCATAATCTTTTCCAGCGTACCATTTAGATTCCCAATCGCGAATGATCCCGACACGAAGACCGACTGGATTTACCTTTTGACCCACAGCTTATCCCTCCTTCTTTTCTGATACCACGATAGTGATGTGGCTAGTGCGTTTATTAATTTGGCTTGCGCGACCCATAGCGCGTGGACGGAATCTCTTTAATGTTGGACCTTCGTCAACGAATGCTTGAGAAACAACTAGGTTGTTAGCGTCCATTTCATAGTTATGTTCTGCGTTTGCGATAGCAGATTTTAGAACCTTTTCGATAATTGGAGAAGCTGCTTTCGGTGTTAAAGTTAAGATAGAAATAGCTTCACCAACTTGCTTACCTCGAATTAAATCCATTACTAGGCGTGCTTTACGAGGAGCAATACGAACTGTTCTTGCAACAGCTTTTGCTTGCATGTAAATGCCTCCCCTCTAATTAACGTTTAGTTTTCTTATCATCATTTGCATGACCTTTGTAAGTACGACTTGGAGCGAATTCACCAAGTTTGTGACCTACCATATCTTCAGTTACATATACCGGTACATGTTTACGGCCATCATATACCGCAATCGTATGACCAATAAATTGCGGGAAAATAGTAGAACGACGAGACCAAGTTTTTACAACCTGCTTGGATTCAGTTTCATTTAACTTTTCTACTTTTTTCATTAAATGATCATCTACAAAAGGCCCTTTTTTTAAGCTGCGACCCATTTGGAAACCTCCCTTCGTGATTGCTCTACGGTTCCTATGAACCGTAGTACAACCCCGTTATTTTTTACGACGACGAACGATAAATTTATCAGACTTGTTTTTCTTCTTACGAGTTTTGTAACCAAGAGTTGGTTTACCCCAAGGTGTCATAGGTGACTTACGTCCGATTGGAGAACGTCCCTCACCACCACCGTGTGGATGGTCGTTAGGGTTCATTACAGAACCACGTACAGTTGGACGAATACCTAACCAACGAGAACGTCCAGCTTTACCAATGTTGATAAGTTCATGTTGCTCGTTACCTACTTGACCTACAGTAGCACGACAAGTAGCTAAGATCATACGAACCTCACCAGAATTTAAACGTACTAATACGTATTTTCCTTCTTTACCAAGTACTTGTGCAGATGTACCTGCAGAGCGAACTAATTGTCCACCTTTACCTGGTTTTAATTCGATATTATGAATCACCGTACCAACTGGAATGTTGATTAATGGTAATGCATTACCTACTTTAATATCTGCCTCTGGACCAGCCATTACTTCTAAACCTACTTTTAAATTTTTCGGAGCTAGAATGTAACGTTTTTCTCCATCAGCATAATGAATTAACGCGATGTTTGCAGAACGGTTTGGATCATACTCGATTGTAGCAACGCGTCCTGGTATACCATCTTTATCGCGTTTGAAATCGATGACGCGGTATTGACGTTTATGTCCACCACCTTGGTGACGAACTGTCATTTTACCTTGATTATTACGACCACCTTTTCTCTTAATTGGTTGAAGTAGAGACTTTTCTGGTTTGTCAGTTGTAATCTCAGCAAAATCAGAAACTGTCATTCCACGACGACCGTTAGAGGTTGGTTTGTATTTTTTAATCGCCATCATGTTTCCCTCCTTTTTCGTAAATTTATGAATTATACCTCGAAGAACTCGATTGGTTCACTATCTTTAGTAAGTGTTACAACTGCTTTTCTACGACGGTTAGTTAATCCGCTGTAACGACCTACACGACGGAATTTCCCTTTGTAGTTCATGATGTTAACTTTTTCAACTTTTACGCCAAAGACAGCTTCAACAGCGTCTTTTACTTCAGTTTTATTAGCTTTAACATCTACTTCAAAAGTGTATTTCATCTCTGTCATTAAGTCAGTAGAACGCTCAGTGATAACGGGGCGCTTAAGAACATCACGATGATCTCTCATTATGAAAGCACCTCCTCTAATTTTTGAACAGCGTCTTTCGTAAAGATTACTTTGTCATGGTTCACAACATCAAGCACGTTTACACCATTCGCAGCAATCACTGTAACTCCTGGAATATTACGCGCAGATAGAACAACGTTTTCGTTGTCATCACCAGTAACGATTAATGCTTTACGAGTGATATCAAGGTTTGATAAGACACCCTTCATATCTTTTGTTTTTGGTGCATCAAATGCTAAACCTTCTAATACTAATACTTCGTTTTCTTTAACTTTAGATGATAAAGCTGATTTGATAGCTAAACGACGTACTTTTTTAGGTAATTTATAGCTGTAGCTTCTTGGAGTTGGACCGAATACGATACCACCACCACGCCATTGTGGAGATCTAATAGATCCTTGACGTGCACGACCAGTACCTTTTTGGCGCCAAGGCTTACGTCCACCGCCTGCTACTTCTGAACGACCTTTTACTTTATGAGTTCCTTGACGTAATGAAGCACGTTGCATCATGATAGCATCAAAGATAACACTGTTATTTGGTTCGATACCGAATACAGCATCATTTAACTCGATTTCACCAACTTGAGAGCCAGTTTGGTTAAATAATGATACTTTAGGCATTTACAGTTCCTCCTTTCCTACACAATTACTTCGCTTTAACAGCAGTTTTAACTGTAACTAATGCTTTTTTAGGACCTGGTACATTACCTTTTACTAAAAGTAAGTTACGCTCAGCGTCCACACTAACGATTTCTAAATTTTGAATAGTAATACGATCTCCACCCATACGTCCTGGTAATAGTTTACCTTTGAAAACGCGGTTAGGAGCTACAGGACCCATTGATCCTGGACGACGATGGTAACGAGAACCGTGGGACATAGGTCCACGAGATTGTCCGTGACGCTTAATAGCACCTTGGAAACCTTTACCTTTAGAAATTCCTGTTACATCTACCACATCGCCTTTTGCGAATACATCTACTTTGACTTCTTGACCAA
This sequence comes from Sutcliffiella cohnii, assembly GCF_002250055.1. Taxonomy (NCBI): domain Bacteria; kingdom Bacillati; phylum Bacillota; class Bacilli; order Caryophanales; family Bacillaceae; genus Sutcliffiella; species Sutcliffiella cohnii. Next base: position 4,736,086 of record NZ_CP018866.1, on the reverse strand, counting down.
CTTCGTATTCTTCTAAGGTAACTCCATTAATTTCACGAATGAAGCGCTTAGGTGCAGTGTTTGCTTTTGTAGCATGACCTTTTTCAGGTTTGTTCGCTAATTTTTCACGCTTATCATCAAAACCTAATTGGATAGCTTCGTATCCATCAGTCTCAACTGTTTTCTTTTGAAGCACTACGTTTGGAGCAGCTTCGATTACAGTTACAGGGATAAGATCGCCGTTTTCAGCAAAAACTTGAGTCATACCGATTTTTCTTCCTAAGATTCCTTTGGTCATGAGTCACACCTCCATTATAAGTATTATTTATTTCATTAAAGTTTAATTTCAATGTCTACACCAGACGGTAAGTCCAAACGCATTAAAGAATCAACCGTTTGTGGTGTTGGGTTTACGATATCGATTAAACGCTTATGCGTACGCATCTCGAATTGTTCACGAGAATCTTTGTACTTGTGTACAGCACGCAAGATTGTGTAAACAGATCTTTCAGTTGGAAGTGGAATCGGTCCAGATACAGCAGCACCAGAACGTTTTGCAGTTTCCACGATTTTCTCAGCTGATTGATCAAGAATTCTGTGATCATAAGCTTTTAAACGAATGCGAATTTTTTCTTTTGCCATTATTTTCCCTCCTTCTTTCGCCTATTTACTCATAGACATTCTCCGCGGAAATTAACCTGAGACACTCGCCATGGCAAAGCGGCCGGGTGTGTCAGCAACCTTCCGTTTCATCGCAAGTCAAAGACCAACATTATTTATTATACATAACTATAATATATAATGCAAATGTTTTTTTGTGTATCTGTGAGCACTTAACTATTATAACTAGTTACTATTAAGATTGCAATAAAAGTTATGCATTCTACTACTAATCAGTTATTACCAATTAATTGTTTAATGATTCCACCCAAACATATTTTTCTCTCTATTAATATAGAAGAAACTAGTCGTTATATAACGTCGGCATTGAGGAAGAATACTTACTTTGCAGTATCTGTCTCCTAGAAAACTGCTAATGTTAGTAAAGGGAGCTTGATAGGACTCGGACCTGGAATGTAGTATATATAGTTGATTTAATTATAAACTGTTTAAATAATAGTAAAACATATAAAAAAGCTGGTATGTTTACACATACCAGCTTTTAATCTGTAAAATTACTCTTGAATAGTTGCTACTACTCCAGCACCTACAGTACGTCCACCTTCACGGATAGAGAACTTAGTTCCTTCTTCGATCGCGATTGGAGCGATTAGTTCAACAGTCATTTCGATGTTGTCACCAGGCATAACCATTTCTACACCTTCAGGAAGGTTACAGATACCAGTTACGTCAGTTGTACGGAAGTAGAACTGAGGGCGGTAGTTAGAGAAGAATGGAGTATGACGTCCACCCTCTTCTTTAGATAGTACGTAAACCTCAGCTTTAAATTTTGTATGTGGAGTGATAGTACCAGGCTTAGCTAATACTTGGCCACGTTGGATATCGTCACGAGCTACTCCACGAAGAAGTGCACCGATGTTGTCTCCAGCTTCAGCATAGTCAAGAAGCTTACGGAACATCTCTACTCCAGTTACAGTTGTTGATTTTGGCTCTTCAGTTAAACCGATGATGTCGATAACGTCACCAACTTTAACTTGTCCACGCTCAACACGTCCAGTTGCAACTGTTCCACGACCAGTGATCGAGAATACATCCTCAACAGGCATCATGAAAGGCTTATCAGTGTCACGTGTTGGAGTTGGAATATACTCATCAACAGCGTTCATTAGTTCGATAATTTTTTCTTCCCACTCAGCTTCTCCTTCAAGAGCTTTAAGAGCAGAACCTTTAATTACAGGAATGTCGTCTCCAGGGAAATCGTACTCAGAAAGTAAGTCACGTACTTCCATTTCAACTAGTTCTAATAATTCTTCGTCGTCTACCATATCACACTTGTTCATGAATACAACAAGGTAAGGTACACCTACTTGACGAGATAAAAGAATGTGCTCACGAGTTTGTGGCATTGGACCATCAGCAGCAGATACTACTAGGATACCACCGTCCATTTGAGCAGCACCAGTGATCATGTTTTTAACGTAGTCAGCATGTCCTGGGCAGTCAACGTGTGCATAGTGACGAGTGTCAGTTTCGTACTCAACGTGAGAAGTTGAGATAGTGATTCCACGCTCTTTTTCTTCAGGAGCTGCGTCAATCATATCATAACCCATTGCTGCACCTTTACCACTGCGCTTTGCAAGTACAGTTGTGATAGCAGCTGTTAAAGTTGTTTTACCATGGTCAACGTGTCCAATTGTACCGATATTGGCATGCGTCTTGGAACGGTCGAATTTTTCTTTAGCCATTCGTAATTCCTCCTTAATTTACAATAAAAGTTTTTATTTATATGAGATGCTAGAAAGCGAATCTCACTTTATAGCCTACATAATTATTTATAAAGGATGATAACTATAAAATCAATTATTCACCTTTATTTTTTTTGATAATTTCTTCTGAGATCGACTTAGGTACTTCTTCATAATGGTCGAAATGCATTGTGAACACACCGCGTCCTTGTGTATTAGAACGTAATGATGTAGCATAACCGAACATTTCAGAAAGTGGAACCATTGCACGAACTACTTGAGCGTTACCACGAGCTTCCATACCTTCTACACGTCCACGACGAGCAGTGATACCACCCATGATATCTCCCATATATTCTTCTGGTGTTACTACTTCAACTTTCATAACTGGCTCTAAGATTACTGGGTTACATTTAGAAACTGCGTTTTTAAGAGCTAAAGAAGCAGCAATTTTAAACGCCATCTCACTAGAGTCAACATCATGGTAAGATCCATCTACTAGAGCAGCTTTCACATCGATTAATGGGTAACCAGCAAGAACACCGTTAGCCATAGCATCTTCAAGACCAGCTTGAACTGCAGGAACGTATTCACGTGGAACTACACCACCGACGATTTTGTTTTCGAATTCAAAACCTTTACCTTCTTCGTTTGGTTCGAATTCAATCCATACATGTCCGAATTGACCACGACCACCAGATTGACGAGCGAATTTACCTTCAACTTTAGCAGATGCACGGAACGTTTCGCGGTAAGCAACTTGTGGAGCACCCACATTAGCTTCTACCTTGAATTCACGTTTCATACGGTCTACTAAAATGTCTAAGTGAAGTTCACCCATACCAGCGATAATTGTTTGACCTGTTTCAGGGTCAGTATGTGCGCGGAATGTTGGATCTTCTTCTTGTAATTTTTGCAACGCTGTAGTCATTTTGTCTTGGTCTGCTTTAGATTTAGGTTCAACAGACAACTGAATTACCGGCTCTGGGAATTCCATAGACTCTAGAATTACTAGGTTTTTGTCATCGCATAGAGTGTCACCAGTTGTTGTATCTTTTAAACCAACTGCAGCCGCGATATCTCCAGAATATACAATGGAGATTTCTTCACGAGTGTTTGCGTGCATTTGTAGGATACGACCTACACGTTCACGTTTACCTTTTGTAGAGTTGATAACATAAGATCCAGAGTTTAATGTACCGGAGTACACACGGAAGAATGTTAATTTCCCTACATATGGGTCAGTCATAACTTTGAATGCTAGTGCAGCGAATGGAGCATCGTCACTAGACTCACGAATTACTTCTTCTTCTGTATCAGGAATAATACCTTTAATAGCAGGTACATCAGTTGGTGCTGGTAAGTAATCGATAACTGCATCCAACATTAATTGTACACCTTTATTTTTGAAGGCAGAACCACAAATTACTGGATAGAATTCAACATTTACTGTACCTTTACGGATAGCAGCTTTGATTTCATCTATTGTTAGTTCTTCACCTTCTAGGTATTTCATCATTAATTCTTCATCAAGCTCAGCAACCGCTTCGATTAAACTATTGCGGTATTCTTCTGCTTGCTCTTTGTATTCTTCAGGGATTTCACGAGCCTCAGTACGAGTCCCTTGATCATCCTCATAGTAATACGCAACATTTTCTACTAGATCAATAATACCGTTGAACTGATCTTCTGCACCAATTGGTAATTGGATTGGGTGAGCGTTCGCTTGTAAACGATCATGTATTGTACCTACAGAGTATAAGAAATCCGCACCAATTTTGTCCATTTTGTTTACAAATACGATACGTGGTACTCCGTAAGTTGTTGCTTGACGCCAAACAGTTTCTGTTTGTGGCTCAACTCCAGATTGCGCATCTAGAACTGCAACCGCACCATCAAGTACACGTAGTGAACGCTCAACTTCAACTGTGAAGTCTACGTGTCCAGGAGTGTCAATGATGTTTACGCGGTGGCCTTTCCATTGAGCTGTTGTAGCAGCAGATGTAATCGTGATTCCACGTTCTTGCTCCTGCTCCATCCAGTCCATTTGAGAAGCACCTTCATGAGTTTCACCAATTTTATGGATACGTCCAGTGTAGAATAAAACACGCTCAGTTGTAGTTGTTTTACCAGCATCGATGTGAGCCATGATACCGATATTACGCGTTTTTTCTAAGGAGAACTCTCTTGCCATTGGGTATTTCTCCTTCCTATAGTAAGTATAGATTTTATTATTTTATACCTAAAGCTGTTAGGCGGATTGCACGTAACAGCTTTAAGTTTGTATGTGATCTTACCAGCGGTAGTGAGCAAACGCTTTGTTTGCTTCTGCCATTTTATGCATGTCTTCACGTTTCTTAACGGAAGCACCTGTGTTGTTTGCAGCATCTAGGATTTCGTTAGCTAAACGCTCTTCCATCGTTTTTTCTCCACGAAGACGAGAGTAGTTAGTTAAATAACGAAGACCTAATGTGATACGGCGCTCAGGACGCACCTCAACTGGTACTTGGTAGTTTGCACCACCAACACGACGAGCTCTCACTTCAAGAACTGGCATGATGTTTTTAAGTGCTTGTTCGAACACTTCCATTGCATCTTTACCAGAACGCTCGCTTACTAGTTTGAATGCATTATAGATGATTGCTTGAGACTTACCTCTTTTTCCATCGATCATCATTTTGTTAATTAAACGAGTAACTAACTTTGAATTATAAAGTGGATCTGGTAACACGTCTCTTTTCGCAACTGGGCCTTTACGTGGCATAGTATTTCCTCCTTTCAAGCGATATTCTTGTATGTTTTAATATTATTTCTTAGCAGCTTTAGGTCTTTTTGCTCCGTACTTAGAACGACCTTGCATACGGTTGTTAACTCCAGCAGTGTCAAGTGCACCACGTACGATATGGTAACGTACCCCCGGTAAGTCTTTTACACGACCTCCACGGATTAACACAACACTGTGCTCTTGTAGGTTGTGCCCGATACCTGGGATATAAGCAGTTACCTCGATACCGTTAGTTAAACGTACACGAGCATATTTACGTAATGCTGAGTTTGGTTTTTTCGGTGTCATAGTACCAACACGAGTACAAACTCCACGCTTTTGCGGAGACGTTAGGTTAGTTTGAGCTTTTTTAAAGCTGTTATAACCTTTGTTTAAAGCAGGTGACTTAGAAGCAGTCGTTTTGCTTTCGCGTCCTTTACGTACTAATTGGTTAATAGTAGGCATTATTTGTTTCCTCCTCCCTAATTTTTTAAGACCACACATCCAGGTGGTTCATTTTAAATTAAAAAACAAAGTCTTTGTGTTTAAAAGCACAAAAACAGTTTTTATTTAATGATTGCAACAGCAGAAGCTCCCACTTCAATTCCACAAGCTTTGCCAAGCTTTTTCATAGAATCTACTTTTGTGATAGGCACGTTATGCTCTATTGCAGTTTGGATGACTTTTTGTGTAACTTTCACATCAGCATCATCTGCAATAACTACTTCTCTAGCTGTTCCTGCTTTCAGCGCCTTCACTGATTGTTTTGTACCAACAATGAAGTTCGTAGCCTGCATTACTTTTTCATAAGACATATAATATATCCTCCAAAGCAACAGGTTATATAAGCACCTTTGCTATATTATCACCTTTGTTTTTAAAAGTCAACTTTATTTAAAAGAAAAATCATAATAAGAAGTTGAGTGCATATTATATACTCTCACTTTCTATTAGTTATTCTTTAAAATAGATTGCCGGGCGAGATCCGCCCGACAATCACTTTATTTATTCAGCCGGAACTGCTTCTTCGTCCGTTTGCTTTGATAATTCAAATTTACGGTAACGATTCATCCCTGTTCCTGCAGGTACTAATTTACCAATAATTACATTTTCCTTTAATCCTAATAATTCATCGCGCTTACCTTTAATTGCAGCATCTGTTAGGACACGAGTTGTTTCTTGGAATGATGCAGCAGATAAGAATGAATCAGTTTCAAGAGATGCTTTTGTAATACCTAGTAATACAGGGCGACCAATTGCTGGTATACGACCTTCTAGTAATACTTTTTCATTTGCATCTGTAAATTGGTGAATGTCGAGCAGAGTTCCAGGTAATACATCTGTATCTCCCGCGTCGATAACACGTACTTTACGAAGCATTTGGCGAACCATTACCTCTACGTGTTTATCTCCTATTTCTACCCCTTGCATACGATAAACTTTTTGTACTTCTAAAAGTAAATATTCTTGAACTGCGTTCATATCTTTTACTCTTAGTAGCTCTTTCGGATCGATAGAACCTTCTGTAAGCACCTGTCCGCGCTCTACTTCACTGTTAACAGCAACCTTTAATCTTGCTGTATACGGTGCAGTATACGTTCTAGTTTCTACTTCACCTTGGACAACAATCTCCTGTTGACGATCGCGACCTTCATTTATCGCTGTTACAACTCCTGAAATTTCAGAAATAACTGCTTGACCTTTCGGGTTACGAGCTTCAAATAACTCTTGAATACGCGGTAAACCTTGTGTGATATCGTCTCCTGCTACCCCACCTGTATGGAACGTACGCATTGTAAGCTGAGTTCCTGGTTCTCCGATGGATTGAGCCGCTATAATTCCGACAGCTTCCCCAACTTCTACTTCTAAACCAGTCGCTAAATTACGTCCATAACATTTCTTACAAACACCGTGTCTTGTGTTACAAGTGAATACGGAACGAATCCAAGTAGTTTCAATACCTGCATCTACAATAATTTTAGCGATATCTTCAGTTATTAAGCCGTTTTCTTCAACAAGTATTTCACCTGTCTCTGGGTGTTTAACATTTTTTCTAGCATAACGACCGATTAGTCGTTCTTCTAGTTTTTCTACTACCTCTGTACCATCCTTTAGAGAAGATACTTCTAAACCACGGTCTGTACCACAGTCTTCTTCACGAACGATTACATCTTGCGCCACATCAACAAGACGACGAGTTAAGTAACCAGAGTCGGCTGTTTTTAACGCTGTATCTGCTAGACCTTTACGAGCCCCGTGGGTAGAGATAAAGTACTCTAATACGGTTAAACCTTCACGGAAACTAGATTTAATCGGTAACTCAATAATACGACCAGATGGGTTTGCCATAAGTCCACGCATACCAGCTAACTGTGTAAAGTTAGATGCGTTACCACGGGCACCAGAGTCACTCATCATAAAGATATGGTTTAGACTTGGTAAGGAAGCCATTAGCTTACCTTGAATATTATCCTTTGCAGCACTCCAGATGGCAATTACACGATCATAACGCTCTTCTTCCGTAATTAAACCACGGCGGAACTGCTTAAGAACAGTGTCTACTTTTGTTTGTGCTTCTGTTAAAATTTCTTCTTTTTCTTTCAATACTACGATATCAGCCACACCAACTGTAATACCAGCTTTTGTCGAGTATCTAAATCCTAGGTTTTTCATTCTATCAAGCATTTTTGATGTTTCAGTAATTTTGAAACGCTTAAATACCTCTGCAATGATATTACCTAAAATTTTCTTTTTAAATGGATCGATTAGCGGTTGTGCCACAATAAATTCTCTCACATTTACTCCCGGCTCAATGAAGTACTTAGATGGTGTTTCTTTTTCCAAGTTATATTGAGTAGGCTCATTAATGTATGGGAACGACGTTGGTAAAATTTCATTAAAGATCATTTTTCCAACAGTTGTAACGATAAGTTTTCTTCTTTGTTCTTCAGTAAACGTTTCGTTCGTTAAAGATCCTGCGTGAACTGCGACACGTGAATGTAAATGTACATATCCGTTTTGGTATGCAATTAGTGCTTCATTTACATCTTTAAACACCATACCTTCCCCTACTGCACCTTCTCTTTCAAGAGTTAAGTAATAGTTACCTAAAACCATATCTTGAGAAGGAGTAACAACAGGTTTTCCATCTTTAGGGTTAAGGATGTTTTGAGCAGCTAACATTAGGATACGTGCTTCTGCTTGCGCTTCTGCAGATAGAGGTACGTGAACAGCCATTTGGTCACCGTCGAAGTCAGCGTTGTAAGCTGTACATACTAACGGATGCAAACGAATCGCACGACCTTCTACTAATGTAGGTTCGAATGCCTGAATTCCAAGTCTATGTAACGTTGGAGCACGGTTTAGTAGAACCGGGTGTTCTTTAATAACACTCTCTAATACATCCCAAACTTCAGGTTGAACTCTTTCGATTTTTCGTTTTGCACTCTTAATGTTATGCGCAAGTCCTCTTTCAACTAGCTCTTTCATAACGAAAGGCTTAAATAGTTCAAGTGCCATCTCTTTTGGAAGACCACATTGATACATTTTTAAGTTCGGACCAACGACGATAACAGAACGTCCAGAGTAGTCAACACGTTTACCTAATAAGTTTTGACGGAAACGACCTTGTTTCCCTTTTAACATATGTGATAGGGATTTCAATGGACGGTTACCCGGTCCAGTAACAGGACGCCCACGTCTACCGTTATCAATTAGTGCGTCAACCGCCTCTTGAAGCATACGCTTTTCGTTTTGAACGATAATGCTTGGCGCACCAAGATCTAACAAACGTTTTAAACGATTGTTTCTGTTAATAACACGGCGATATAGATCGTTTAAATCAGAAGTTGCAAAACGACCACCATCTAACTGTACCATCGGACGAAGTTCTGGTGGAATTACCGGCAGAACATCTAAAATCATCCATGAAGGTTCATTACCAGACCCTCTAAATGACTCTAAAACTTCAAGGCGCTTGATTGCTCTTGTACGTCTTTGTCCTTGTGCAGTTTTTAATTCTTCTTTTAATGTATCTACTTCTTTTTCTAAATCGATATCAGATAAAAGTTTTCGAATTGCTTCTGCTCCCATAGAAGCTTGGAAAGTTTGCCCGTATTTTTCACGATACGCACGATATTCCTTTTCTGAAAGCAATTGCTTTTTCTCGAGTGGTGTATCTCCCGTTTCCGTTACAACGTAAGAAGCAAAATAAATTACTTCTTCCAGCGCACGCGGTGACATATCTAGAACAAGACCCATTCTACTTGGGATTCCTTTGAAATACCAAATGTGTGATACAGGTGCTGCAAGCTCAATATGCCCCATACGCTCACGGCGTACTTTTTGTCTCGTTACTTCAACTCCACAACGATCACAAACTACTCCTTTATAACGGACACGCTTATACTTACCACAGTGACACTCCCAGTCCTTTGTTGGACCGAATATTCTTTCGCAAAATAAGCCGTCTTTTTCAGGCTTAAGTGTACGATAGTTGATTGTTTCCGGTTTTTTTACTTCTCCGAAAGACCATGATCTGATCTTATCCGGAGAAGCTAAACCTATCTTCATATATTCAAAGTTATTAACATCTAGCAAGGGGCCTACCTCCCTTATAGTATACAGGTTTTACCCAAATGCCTGTCAGCACTATTCTTTCACTACTGTTTCTTTTACTTCTTCTTCATTTGCGTTTACATTTAAGCTTTCAGAAGAAGGATCTTCATCATCTTCTAAGTCACGCATTTCAATCTCTTCATCGTCTCCAGATAGGATTTTAACATCCATTCCTAAACTTTGAAGTTCTTTGATTAATACTTTGAATGATTCTGGTACTCCTGGTTCAGGTACATTCTCACCTTTAACGATCGCTTCGTAAGTCTTAACACGTCCTACAACATCATCCGACTTAACTGTCAAGATTTCTTGAAGTGTATAAGCTGCACCGTAAGCTTCAAGTGCCCAAACCTCCATCTCACCAAAACGCTGACCACCAAATTGTGCTTTACCACCAAGCGGCTGTTGCGTAACTAATGAGTACGGGCCAGTGGAACGAGCATGTAATTTATCGTCAACCATGTGGGCTAACTTAATCATATACATAATTCCTACAGAAACACGATTATCGAACGCTTCACCAGTTCTTCCATCGTAAAGAACAGTCTTCGCATCACGCGCCATTCCTGCTTCTTCTAACGTACTCCAAACATCGTCCTCCGTTGCACCATCAAATACAGGAGATGCTACATGAATTCCAAGTCTACGAGCTGCCATTCCTAAGTGAAGCTCTAGCACCTGACCGATATTCATACGAGATGGAACTCCTAATGGGTTTAACATGATGTCAACAGGTGTTCCGTCCGGTAAATATGGCATATCTTCTTCTGGTAAGATGCGGGAAATAACCCCTTTGTTACCATGTCGTCCAGCCATTTTGTCACCTTCGGAAATCTTACGCTTCTGAACGATGTAGACACGAACTAGTTGATTAACTCCTGGAGGTAGTTCATCTCCATCTTCACGATTAAACACTTTTACATCTAGAACGATTCCTCCACCACCATGTGGTACACGTAGAGATGTATCACGAACTTCACGAGCTTTTTCACCAAAGATTGCATGTAAAAGTCTTTCTTCTGCAGTAAGTTCCGTTACACCTTTAGGAGTTACTTTACCTACTAATAGATCGCCATCCTTTACCTCTGCACCGATGCGAATAATTCCGCGCTCATCTAAATTCTTTAATGCATCTTCCCCTACGTTAGGAATATCTCTTGTAATTTCTTCTGGTCCAAGCTTCGTATCACGGGACTCAGACTCATACTCTTCAATATGAACAGAAGTATATACATCATCTTTTACAAGGCGTTCACTCATAATGATAGCATCCTCATAGTTGTAACCATCCCATGTCATGAATGCAACCATTACGTTTCTACCAAGAGCAAGTTCCCCTAATTGCATAGATGGGCCGTCAGCGAGGATTTCTCCTTTTACCACTTCATTGCCTACTGCTACGATTGGGCGTTGGTTATAGCAAGTACCTTGGTTCGAACGGATGAACTTTTGTAAGCGATATTTATCTAAATTACCTTTTACTTTTTGTCCGTCTACCTCTTCGATACGACGAACATGAACTTCACGAGCCTCAACACGCTCTACAATTCCAGGATATTTACAGATTACTGCAGCACCTGAATCTCTTGCAGATACATGCTCCATCCCAGTACCAACAATTGGTGACTCTGGATTTAGTAAAGGAACTGCTTGACGTTGCATGTTCGCTCCCATTAATGCACGGTTTGAGTCGTCATTCTCTAAGAACGGGATACAAGCCGTTGCAGCAGAAACTACCTGCTTAGGAGAAACGTCCATGTAGTCAATTCGTTCGCGTTTTACTACTGTGTTTTCACCACGGAAACGAGCTACTACATTTTCATCTAAGAAAGATCCATCGTCACCTAGCAGTACGTTTGCTTGGGCTACAACGTAATTATCTTCCTCATCTGCTGTTAAGTAGTCGATTTGCGAAGTTACTTTACCAGTCTCCGGATCAACCTTACGGTAAGGAGTTTCAATAAATCCAAACTTGTTTACCTTTGCAAAAGAAGATAACGAGTTTATTAACCCGATGTTTGGACCCTCTGGAGTTTCGATCGGACACATACGACCGTAGTGAGAATAGTGAACATCACGAACCTCAAATCCAGCACGTTCACGAGTTAAACCACCTGGTCCTAAAGCAGACAATCTTCTCTTATGTGTTAATTCTGCAAGTGGGTTTGTTTGGTCCATGAATTGTGAAAGCTGAGAGCTTCCGAAAAACTCTTTAATAGATGCGATAACAGGACGAATATTAATTAACTGCTGCGGAGTAATCGTGTTTGTGTCTTGAATAGACATTCTTTCACGTACTACACGCTCCATTCTGGATAACCCAATTCTAAACTGGTTCTGTAAAAGTTCACCAACAGAACGTAAACGACGGTTACCTAAATGGTCAATATCATCTGTATCTCCAACTTGATGTAGTAAATTAAAGAAATAACTAATAGAAGCAATAATATCTGATGCAGAAATATGTTTAACGTTTTCCTCGATAAACCCATTTCCGATTACATTAATTTCCTTTTCTCCATCAGCATCACTTGGTGCATAAATCTTAATTGATTGAAGAGCAACTTCCTCTTCAACAACACCGCCAGATGGATGGAACGAAACTAATCCAATACCGTTTTCTAAGTAAGGTAGGATACGATCTAACGTTCTGCGATCTAACATAGTCCCTTTTTCTGCGATAATTTCACCAGTTTCAGGGTCAACTAATGTTTCAGCTAACGTTTGATTAAATAATCTGTTTTTTATATGAAGCTTTTTGTTGATTTTGTAACGACCAACACTTGCTAAGTCATATCGTTTTGGATCGAAGAATCTTGATTCTAACAAACTTTTTGCGTTCTCAACTGTTGGTGGTTCACCTGGACGTAAACGCTCATAGATTTCTAGTAGCGCTTTTTCCGTACTTTCTGTATTATCTTTATCAAGCGTGTTGCGTAAATACTCATTATCACCTAATAAATCGATAATCTCTTGATCCGAACCGAATCCTAGCGCACGCAAAAGAACCGTTACCGGTAGTTTACGAGTACGATCGATACGAACGTACACAACATCTTTCGCATCTGTCTCATATTCTAACCAAGCACCACGGTTTGGGATAACAGTAGCTGTAAAGCCCTTTTTCCCGTTTTTGTCCATTTTCCCATTGTAATAAACACTTGGTGAACGTACTAATTGCGAAACGATAACACGTTCTGCACCATTAATTACAAACGTACCAGTATCCGTCATTAACGGGAAATCGCCCATAAATACATCTTGGTCTTTAACTTCCCCTGTTTCTTTATTAATGAGGCGCACTTTTACACGTAAAGGTGCTGAGTATGTAACATCTCTTTCCTTCGATTCATCTACTGGATATTTCGGCTCTCCAAGGCTATAATCAATAAATTCTAATGATAGATTTCCAGTGAAATCTTCAATAGGAGAAATATCGTGAAACATTTCTCTTAAGCCTTCATCTAAGAACCATTGGTAAGATGAAGTTTGAATCTCAATTAAATTTGGTAATTCTAACACTTCACTAATGCGAGCATAACTTCTGCGTTGGCGGTGTCGTCCGTATTGAACTAGTTGACCTGTCAACTGATTCACCCCTCGTATCTAGCGTAATTGATGGAATACTACTATTATTTTTAGCAATAAAACTAATAAATGCTAAAAAAGAAAAATGGCTTCTAATAGAAAACCACATTTTTACTTAACGCTCTATTGATTTTACTATCTTTTCCATATGTACTAAATTTATACACAAAAAGTGCGCAAAGTTTTACAACACATGAAAATACATATTGGCATTAAACAATGCTACCACAAGTAAAAAAAGTCGTCAACCTTTTTTTGATTTTATGATATAATAACCTTTTTTCTTCAAAACCACTTCGACTTCTTCAAAAACTTCATTTAATTTATCTATAGCCGAGGGAGCTCCTTGCTTCTTTTGAATAACTACCCACAATTCCCCTCCGTTCACTAAGTGTTCATAAGAAGTTTCTAAAATTTCATGCACAACTTTTTTCCCAGCCCGAATAGGTGGATTTGTTAAAATAGCTGCAAAAGTGTCGCTCTTTTCTAAACCTTTTAAAGCATCGCTTTTCTTTATTTCTATATTATCAACTTCGTTTTGAACCGCGTTTTGTTTCGCTAATTGTAACGCTCTCTCATTTACATCTACCATTTTAATGAGTCTATCCTGAAACTGTTTCGCCAAAGTTATGCCAATAGGTCCATAGCCACAACCTACATCTAATACATCTCCCTCTACCAACGGCATTTCAAACGCTTCGATCAACACCTTTGAACCGAAATCAATTTCATTCTTTGAAAACACACCAGCGTCAGTTGTAAAACTTAAAGTAAAATCTCTCAACTTGTACTCCCAAGTTTTTCTGTCACTTTCGACCGTTGGATTTTCTGAATAATAGTGATTACTCAATTGTATTTACCCTCCTTTTTCTCAATGTAAATGCAATAAGACAACATAAAAATTAGCAACTTTATTATTATGTCTTATTCCCATTAATCTTACACATTTATATACATAAAAAAAGCCCGCTAAATTAATAGCGAGCTTTTTGTTATTACTTAACTTCTACAGAAGCTCCAACTTCTTCAAGTTTAGCTTTCATTTCTTCAGCTTCTTCTTTAGATACGCCTTCTTTAAGAGCTTTAGGAGTGTTGTCTACTAATTCTTTAGCTTCTTTTAATCCTAAACCAGTGATTTCACGTACTACTTTGATAACTTTGATTTTTTGTCCACCAGCAGATTCAAGTACTACGTCAAATTCAGTTTGCTCTGCAGCAGCTTCACCAGCACCAGCAGCAGCAACAGCTACAGGAGCTGCAGCAGTTACACCAAACTCTTCTTCGATTGCTTTTACTAAGTCATTTAATTCTAAAACAGTCATATTTTTAACCGCTTCAATGATTTGTTCTTTAGTCATTGTTATTTCCTCCTTGTTTTTAAGTGATTCATTTATAAAAAAATCTAGTTAACTTGCTTTAAGACAATTATGCGCCTTGTTCTTCTTTTTGATCTGCAACTGCTTTTGTTGCAAGAGCAAGGTTACGAATAGGAGCTTGAAGGACGCTAAGCAACATAGAAAGTAAACCTTCGCGAGACGGAAGTTCCGCAAGAGCTTTTACCTCTTCTAAAGTAGCAACATTACCTTCGATTACACCCGCTTTAATTTCTAACGCTTCATGCTTTTTAGCGAAATCATTTAAGATTTTCGCAGGAGCAACTACATCTTCTTTAGAGAAAGCGATAGCGTTTGGTCCTGTTAATGCATCGTTAAGACCTGCTAACTCAGCAGCTTCTGCTGCACGACGAGTTAATGTGTTTTTGTAAACTTTGAAGTCGATGCCCGCATCCCGTAATTGCTTACGTAATTCTGTTACTTCCGCAACATTTAGTCCACGGTAATCTACTACAACTGTCGAAACTGACTCGCGTAGTTTTGCAGCGATTTCATCAACTACTTGTTTCTTCATTTCAACTGCTTTGCTCATTATTACACCTCCTAATAAAGTGATATATCCTTATACCGTTTGGTGTACATAAAAAATACCTCCATCAGACATGGAGGTATGAATTTAATCGTTAAAACGAGAAAGTTTTACGTTCAAATTACACCTCGGTAGGAAATTAAGCCTTTAAGGGCACCTACTGTCTACGGTACAAACAATATTTATTTCAACACAACGTTATTTATTATAACCGCGTGTATTTATAATGTCAATATGTTAGTTTTTTACAGTGAAAGTAGATGGATCCACTTTAACACCAGGGCCCATTGTAGAAGTTACAGAAACGTTTTTCACGTAAGTTCCTTTAGCCGCAGCTGGTTTCACTTTTAACATAGTTTCATAAATTGTAGCGAAGTTTTCAGCAAGTTTGTCGTTTTCGAAAGATACTTTTCCGATTGGAACGTGGATGTTTCCAGCTTTATCTACACGATACTCTACTTTACCTGCTTTAATTTCATTAATTGCTTTTGTTACGTCAAAAGTAACTGTACCAGTTTTAGGGTTCGGCATTAAACCTTTAGGTCCTAACACACGACCAAGTTTACCAACTTCACCCATCATGTCTGGAGTAGCTACGATAACATCAAAATCAAACCAACCTTGTTGGATCTTGTTGATATAGTCTGCATCTCCAACGAAATCTGCTCCAGCAGCTTCTGCTTCTTTCGCTTTTTCGCCTTTAGCAAATACTAACACACGTTGAGTTTTACCAGTACCGTGTGGTAATACTACTGCACCACGAATTTGTTGGTCGTTTTTACGAGGGTCAACTCCTAAACGGAATGCTACCTCTACAGTTGCATCGAATTTAGCGATGCTAGTTTTCTTCACTAATTCAATTGCCTCTTCAACAGAGTAAGCTGTTGTGCGGTCAACTAATTTAGCTGCTTCTACATATTTTTTACCTTTTTTTGCCATTTTAAAAATCCTCCTTATGTGGTTTTAGCGGAATAACCTCCCACGAATAAAGGTTGCGAATTGGCCAAGACCTTTTTCGCAACCTAGAACAAGAAAAGCTAACAGTTACATAGGATTAGTCTTCAATAACGATACCCATGCTGCGAGCTGTACCTTCAACCATGCGCATTGCAGCTTCTACGCTTGCAGCGTTAAGATCCGGCATTTTTGTTTCCGCAATCTCGCGTACTTTATCGCGCTTAACTGTAGCTACTTTATTACGATTTGGTTCACCAGAACCTGACTCAATACCAGCTGCTTTTTTAAGTAAAACTGCAGCAGGTGGAGTTTTCGTAATAAATGTAAATGAACGGTCTTCAAATACCGTAATTTCAACAGGGATAATTAATCCAGCTTGATCAGCTGTACGAGCGTTAAACTCTTTACAGAAACCCATGATGTTAACACCTGCTTGACCTAATGCAGGACCAACTGGTGGAGCTGGGTTTGCCTTACCTGCCGGAATTTGTAATTTTACCATTTTTATTACTTTTTTAGCCACGAGACACACCTCCTTAAGTCCGTGATGTGGTATTTGGGATTGCTCCCTCCCACTCATCCTAATTCTTTATATTATGAGATAAAGAATATTTAATATTAGAACATCTCAATTGAGACATACTGACCTTTGAAATAATATCATTTTCCTTCGATAATTTCAAGTTCTTTTCAATTATAATTTTTCTATCTGTGAAAAATCAAGTTCTACCGGTGTTTCTCTACCAAACATATTTACTAAAACTTTTACCTTATGTTTCTCTTTGTCCATTTCATCGATAAACCCAGTAAAATTAGCAAATGGACCTTCTTTTACTTTAACAGTTTCTTTTAATTCAAAATCAACATCTAACTGTTTTTCTTGCATTCCCATTCTCTTTAAAATGGAATTAACTTCCTCTGGTAGTAGCGGTGTTGGCTTTGAACCAGATCCAGCAGATCCAACGAATCCTGTTACACCTGGAGTGTTTCTTACTACATACCACGAATCATCTGTCATGACGATTTCTACTAACACGTAACCAGGGAATACTTTTTTCTTTGCTACTTTTTTCTTTCCATTCTTTAATTCTGTTTCTTCCTCTTCCGGTACAACAACTCGGAAGATTTTATCTTGCATATTCATTGATTCTACTCTTTTTTCAAGATTCGCCTTTACTTTGTTTTCGTATCCTGAATAAGTATGAACGACGTACCAGTTCTTTTCCATCCGCAAGGACTTACTGTCCGTCCCCCCTCTATTTATATATTTTTACCAAATGAAAAAACCCGGTAACCGGGCTTTTTTTGTCAATCGATATTATTCACATTATACCATGATTTGCGAGCCGTTATTCAACCATAAATGAAAATATACATAAAAAATTAATTAATAAGGAATCGCATAAGTGCAGAAAGACCTGTATCAATAACAGCAAAGAAAATCGCAACAATAAGAACGGTTACAACAACTGTAATCGTGTATCTAGTTAGTTCTTTTTGTTTTGGCCAGCTTACTTTCTTCATTTCTCGTTTGACACCACGGAAAAAGTTAGTTAAACGTTGCATCGATGTTACCTCCACCTAGAATAGTACGAACTACTTTGTTTCTCGATGTATCGTGTGTATGTTACATACTTTACAAAACTTATTTATCTCTAAACGAACGTTGCTTTGTTTTTCACTTTTCATCGTTGTATAATTTCTAGCTCCACAATTAGAGCAGGCAAGTACAACTTTTTTGCTCATCTTTTATCACCACTTGACAATTTAAGTCTTTAAAACTTTACCATATTGGTAATCTAAGTGTCAACAAAGCATTAAAGTGTTATTTCTCTAAGTTCTAAATATCTTTCTAACTTACGTTTTACTCTTTGTAAAGCGTTATCAATAGATTTGACGTGTCGGTTTAAATCTTCTGAAATTTCTTGGTAAGAACGACCATCTAAGTAAAGGGAAAGAACCTTTCTTTCAAGATCACTTAGTAACTCCTCCATCTTCACTTCAATATCATCAAATTCTTCTTGATTTATTATTAATTCTTCTGGATCTGACACTTTTGCTCCTGAAATAACATCCATCAACGTACGATCTGATTCTTCGTCGTAGATAGGCTTGTCCAAAGAAACATAAGAGTTAAGTGGAATATGCTTTTGTCTTGTTGCTGTCTTAATAGCAGTGATGATTTGTCTTGTAATACAAAGCTCTGCAAACGCCTTAAAAGAAGTAAGCTTGTCTTCCTTAAAGTCACGAATTGCTTTATATAACCCAATCATCCCTTCCTGAACAATATCTTCACGATCCGCTCCGATAAGAAAGTAAGAACGCGCCTTCGCTTTTACGAAGTTTCTATATTTATTAATTAAGTAATCTAGCGCTTCACTATTTCCATCATGAACTAATTCCACTACTACTTCATCTTCCATTACATCAAAGTTTGTTATTCGATCTCTCTGGCCGCTAACTATCACACGCATCCCCCCGATCGCACAGTAGATAGCAATATTATACAGTACATAGAAAAAGAGCGTCAACCCACTTAACGCTCCCCTCTTCTCCATTTTTCGAATTTTTTTAAAATTATATCATCTAATTCAATTCGTTTTGATGGTTTTTCATTTTTGAAGTTTGTTACTTTTTTCCTAATTCTTGATTCGATAACATTTACTTCTGTTAATAGCTCCCTCGCTGACTTTCTTAACGCACCTTGTCCAAAAATGGCCCATTGTTCGGTAAAATCAGAAGTTGCTACATGAATTTGTGTTCGTATATTTGAAAGCTCTCTTGCTAATTTTTCTATACGTTCATCTGCTGTCTCATTTTCTCTAGTATAAATAACATCGACTCTGGAGTTTGTATATTTTTTTTCTACACCTTGAGTTAAATGAGCGTCAAATATAATAATGACTTGATAACCAGTATAAGCTTGATATTCGGCCATTTTTGACACTAAAATATCTCGTGCAAGTGCAAGGTCTTCTCCTTTTAACCTTCTAAGTTCGGGCCATGCCCCGATAATATTGTATCCATCCACAAGTAGGATATCCATTTTTATTTTTCTCCAATTGGGTATCTTTTCCTATACACTTCGTACATAAGGAGGCTCGCCGCTACAGAAGCATTTAACGATGTAACTTTTCCAACCATCGGTAAAGAAAGGAGGAAATCACACTTATCCTTTAACAATCGACTCATTCCTTTACCTTCACTGCCGATAATTAATCCTAACGGTAGCGTACCGTCCATATTCCGATAGTCATCGCTACCTTTTGCATCTGTTCCAAATATCCAAAGCCCTTTATCTTTTAGCTCGTCCACTGTTCGAGCTAGATTTGTTACTCTTACTACTGGAATATGTTCAATGGCTCCTGTTGACGCCTTTGCTACCGTAGCAGTAAGTCCGACTGCTCGTCTCTTCGGAATAATAATACCATGAGCACCAATCGCATCAGCTGTTCTCATAATAGATCCTAAATTATGAGGATCCTCTAGTTCATCTAAAATGAGGAAAAATGGAGATTCTTGTCTTTTTTCTGAAAGTGCAAATAAGTCATCTAACTCCGCATAATCATATGCCGCTACAGATGCAATTACTCCTTGATGGTTCCCTTCAATCATTTGATCTAACTTTTTTTTCGGAACATATTGTACAAGGACATTCGACTCTTTTGCTAGATGTACCACTTGTTGGATTGATCCTTTTGCAGCGCCTTCTGCAACCCATAACTTGTTAATTTCCCGCTTTGCCTTCAAAGCCTCTAGTACGGGATTACGACCAATAATAAATTCTTTAGACATTTTTCGCACCCCTTTCATCATCAATTAATTTTAGACATAGTTCGATAATTTCCATCATTCTTTCTGTTTGTTCCGTTACGTATAAAAAGCCAATTAATGACTCGAATGCAGTAGCGTATCGGTATATTTGCACATCTGTATTTTTCGGTACAGTTCCAGATTTTGCATTTCTACCTCGTCTTACTACTCCTTCTTCCTCTAGAGTAAACGGTAATATTTCCTTTAACTGTTGAAGCAATTTTGCTTGAGCCTTTGCTGAAACATATTTGGTTGCAATTTTATGCAATTGATGTGGCCTAACGTTACCTTGCTGTAATAAATGAAGTCTTACATATTGCTCATAGACGGCGTCGCCTAAATAAGCTAAAGCTAAACTATTTAATTGACGTCCGTCTATTGCTTTCTTTTCTACATTCACTTTTTAGCCTCTTTTCCATCTCGTTCCTTGAGCTGTATCTTCTAAAATAATGTTTCGCTCTTTTAATTCATCTCTAATTTGATCGGCTAAGGCAAAATCTCTATTTTTCCTTGCATCTATTCTTTGTTGTATAAGCTGTTCAATTTCTTCATCAAGTAGTTCCGCTTTCTCCTTTAATGTTATTCCAAGAACATTTACTAACTCATCATATAAATTAATAAAAGAAGTTAAAACGTTCGTTGATGTGTTTTTTTCATTTAAATAAAGATTCGCTTGCTTCGCGAGATCAAATAAAACAGAAATGGCATTAGCTGTATTAAAATCATCATCCATTGCCTCTTCAAACTGCTCTTTCAAACTAGTGATGCTAGATAACCACACTGCGTCATTATCTGTTAAGTTAGCAGCACTGGTTAATCGATGTTGCAAGTTATTATAAGATGTTTTTAATCTTTCTAATCCATTTTTAGTATTTAGAAGTAACTCTTCACTAAAATTAATTGGATGACGATAATGAACAGATAGCATGAAAAATCTAATTAACATCGGATCATACTGTTTAATAATGTCATGAACTAAAATGAAATTCCCTAGTGATTTGGACATTTTTTCATTATCGATATTAATATACCCATTGTGCATCCAATATTTTGCGAATTCTTTCCCATTCGCTGCTTCTGATTGAGCAATTTCATTTTCATGGTGAGGGAAAGCTAAGTCTTGACCGCCTGCATGAATATCTATAGATTCTCCTAGGTATCTTTTAGCCATCGCAGAGCATTCGATATGCCAACCCGGTCGCCCTTTCCCCCATGGACTATCCCAATATATCTCTCCTTCTTTAGCAGCTTTCCATAGTACAAAATCTAACGAATCTTGTTTTTTCTCACCAACTTCTATTCTTGCCCCTAGGCGAAGTTCATCAATTGCCTGATGTGATAACTTACCATACCCATCAAATTCTCTCGTTTTATAGTAAACATCGCCTTCAGATTCATAAGCATACCCTTTTTCGATTAACGTCTCGATAAACGTAACAATTGTATCAATATTATCCGTAACTCGAGGGTGCACTGTCGCTCGTTTGCAACCTAGTGCTTCAACATCTTCAAAATAGGCAGAAATAAATCGATCTGCAATCGTTGGGACATCTTCACCAAGTTGATTTGCTGCTTTTATTAATTTATCGTCCACATCCGTAAAATTCGAAACAAAATTAACATCAAAACCTCTATATTCTAAATATCTTCTTACCGTGTCAAACACGATTGCAGGTCTCGCATTTCCTATATGAATATAGTTATAAACAGTTGGTCCACAAACATACATTTTTACCTTACCAGGCTCTAATGGAATAAAAGGTTCCTTCTGTCTTGATAACGTATTAAAAATTTGAATGGTCATTCTTTCGTGCCCTCTCTTTCTGTAACCTTTATCAACTCTTTTTGAAGTTCTTCCATTTGTTTTTCTAACTCTTTAAATCTGTCAGCAATTGGATCCGGTAAGTCTTGATGGTTTAAATCTTTACTTCTGGCTATTTTTATTCCATCTTGAATAACGACTTTTCCTGGAATACCAACAACTGTTGAATGAGGCGGTACGTCTTTTAAGACGACTGATCCCGCTCCTACTTTAGAATTTTCTCCAATAGTAATGGAACCTAATACTTTTGCACCAGTTGCTATTAACGCGTTATCATGAATGGTCGGATGTCTTTTTCCTTTTTCTTTTCCCGTACCACCTAACGTCACCCCTTGGAACACAGTAACATTATTCCCTATTTCACACGTTTCTCCAATGACAACCCCCATGCCATGGTCGATAAAAAATCTTCTTCCTATTTTTGCGCCAGGATGAATTTCTATGCCAGTAAAGAAGCGACTGACTTGAGAAATAACTCTTGCTAAGAAGAAAAATTTACGTTTATATAATCCGTGAGCTAGTCGGTGTGACCATATAGCATGTAAACCTGAATACGTTAAAATTACTTCTAAATAACTTCTAGCAGCTGGGTCCTGTTCAAACACTACTTCAATATCCTCTTTTAATAACCGAAACAATTTTCTCCCCTCCTTAAATTTTCCCGTGAAATGCAAAGAACAAACGCTTTTGCGCGTGAGTAAATTCAAATAAAAAAGTCTCTGTGTCTTTTAAAGACACAGAGACGCTTTTTGGCGCGGTTCCACTCTGTTTGGGTATAGTAAAAAACTATACATCCCACTTTTCCTCATAACGGGAGGCGACCGCTATTACTTACTAGGTAAGTACTGTTTAGTAATAGACTCCGAGGTGCATTTCAAAAAGTTTTTTCATAAATCGCTTTCAGCCGATGACGATTCTCTCTAATATGAAAAGGTACTTTTCTACTCTCCTCATCTTCGTTCTTTATTGATACTTATACTATATTACTTTTTCTTCAATTTGTTAACTAATTAGTTTTTCTAATCGTGCTAATACCGTTTCTTTTCCTAGTAGCGATATAGCTTGTGGTAGTTCAGGTCCATGTGTTTGGCCAGTTGTTGCTACTCGAATTGGCATAAATAGCTTTTTCCCTTTATGACCAGTTGCTTTTTGTACGTGTTTAATCGATTGCTTAACATTAGCTGCAGAAAAATCTTCTACATCTTTTAGTTCCTCTGCAAAAGCACTTAACACTTCTGGAACCTGGTCTTCAGCTAGCACTACCGAAGCTTCTTCATTATATTCAATATGCGTCTTAAAGAACATTTCTGTTAGCTCTACAATTTCAGCTCCGAAACTCATTTGCTCTTGGTAAAGAGAAATAAGATCTTTTGCCCATTGTTTCTCTGTATCAGACATATTCTCTTGGAAACGACCAGCTTTAATTAAATGCGGTAAAGAAAGTTCTACCACTGTGTCTAAATCTAACTTTTTCAAGTATTGATTATTCATCCATGTTAATTTTTGTGTATCAAATACAGCCGGAGATTTAGATAAGCGGGCAGGATCGAAAATATTAATAAACTCCTCTTTCGAGAAAATTTCCTCTTCGCCGACCGGTGACCAACCTAATAGTCCTATAAAATTAAAGAGAGCTTCCGGTAAATATCCTAGTTCCTCATATTGCTCGATAAATTGAATAATACTTTCGTCTCGTTTACTTAATTTTTTACGCTCTTCGTTTACGATTAAAGTCATATGACCAAACTGTGGAATATCCCAACCAAATGCTTCGTATATCATCATTTGTTTAGGAGTGTTAGATATATGATCATCTCCACGTAATATGTGAGAAATTTGCATTAAATGGTCATCTACTGCAACTGCAAAATTGTAAGTAGGTGTTCCATCCTTTTTCACAATTACGAAGTCACCAATTCCATCCGATTCAAAGGCAACTTCTCCCTTTACCATATCATTAAACTTATAAACTTTCCCTTCTGGAACTCGGAAACGAATACTTGGTTGACGTCCCTCGTTAACGAATGCATCTTGTTGCTCTTTCGTCAAATTACGATGTTGACCTGAGTATCGTGGCATTTCTCCACGGGCGATTTGTGCTTCGCGTTCTGCTTCTAACTCTTCTTCCGTGCAATAGCATTTATATGCAAGTCCTTTTTCCACTAGCTCATCATACAGTTTTTTATAAATTTCATTGCGCTCTGATTGGCGATATGGACCGTACTCTCCTCCCATATCAACACTTTCATCCCAGTCGATTCCTAGCCATTTTAAAAATTTTAGTTGGCTTTCTTCTCCACCTTCAATATTACGCTTTTTATCAGTATCTTCAATACGGATAATAAATTTGCCATTTTGATTACGAGCAAATAAATAATTAAAAAGTGCTGTTCGTGCGTTTCCAATGTGTAGATGTCCTGTTGGACTTGGCGCATAACGTACACGTACTGTCATTGTATGTAACCTCCGCTAATTAATTGGCTCTGTTAAAATAATGACCGACTTGTCATAACACAGCCTTTTTATTTTATGTAGACCTTTTTTTATCTTTAAAAATCTATTGCTTATTTTATCATCTATTACAATGAGTTAAAAGTATTCACTTTATCTATTTTTTTACGATTAGTACTGCCGCTTGAGAAGCAATTCCTTCCTCTCTTCCAGTAAAACCTAATTTTTCTGTTGTTGTTGCTTTAACATTCACCCGATCAACTGTACTGTTTAATAGTTGTGCGATTCGTGCACGAATGCTTTCAATATGAGGTGCCATTTTCGGCTTTTGTGCAATAATTGTACAATCAATGTTGCCTAATGTATATCCTCTTTCCTCAACCATTTTCCATACTTGTTGCAATAACTCAGCAGAGTCTGCATCTTTAAAATTAGGATCTGTGTCAGGAAAATGCTTTCCAATATCACCTTCACCAATTGCTCCTAAGCAAGCATCGGCTACCGTATGTAAAAGAACATCTGCATCTGAATGACCTAATAGTCCTCTTTCGTACGGAATTGTAATTCCACCGATAATGAGAGGGCGCCCTTCTGAAAATTGATGAACGTCAAATCCTTGTCCAATTCGAAACATATCTATCTTCCTCCGCTTTGTTTTTCTAATATAGCTTCAGCATACAGTATATCATCAGGAGTAGTAAGCTTAATATTTTGATAATCTCCTTCAACAATATGAACAGGAATACCTATCTCTTCTACTAAGCTAGCTTCATCCGTCCCAATAAATCCTTTTTCCTTCGCTACTTCATGCGCTTTTTCTAATACAGAAACACGAAAAGCTTGTGGGGTCTGGATCGCCCACAAGCTAGATCGCTCCATTGTTTCTAGTACTACACCATCATCACTTACTCGTTTAATTGTATCTTTAACTCGGACTGCTGCAACAGATGCTCCTTTTTCCGCTGCGACATCTACTAAACGATGAATGATATTATGAGTAATAAACGGTCTTGCCCCATCATGCACTAGTACAATTTCGGCATCCTTCAGTGATTGTAATCCGTTATATACACTATGTTGCCTTTCAGCACCACCAGTGACAAGCCTTCTTGCTTTCGTTATTTTGTGTTGTGTTAATAACGATTCTACCAACTGTTTCTCATTTGGATTAATCACAAGAATAATCTCATCACAACGCTCATCCATTTCAAATATATTTAATGTATGAATCATGACAGGTAATGCTTGCAACTCAATAAATTGCTTGTTTTTACCAGCGTTCATTCTTTTACCTTGACCGGCAGCTGGAATAATTACTTGATATTGCATACGTACTCTCCATTTAGCATTTTTTACAGTGCTTTTTCTAGTAATTTAGGTTTTGCAAAAATCATACGCCCGGCAGAGGTTTGAAGCACACTCGTAACCAACACTTCGATATGTTTGCCGATAAAGTCTCTTCCTTCTTCCACAACGATCATCGTCCCATCGTCTAAATATGCCACACCTTGATTATGTTCTTTCCCATCCTTAATTACTTGTACCGTTAATTCTTCTCCTGGCAAAACTACTGGTTTGACGGCGTTAGCTAGATCGTTAATGTTTAACACGTCAACATTTTGAAGCTCACAAACTTTATTTAAGTTAAAATCATTTGTTACGACGACTCCAGAAGTCAATTTAGCTAATTTTACAAGTTTACTATCGACTTCTTGAATGTCCTCAAAATTCCCTTCATAAATCTCAACTTTAATCGAAAGCTCTTTTTGAATTCGGTTTAGTATATCTAAACCACGTCTTCCTCTATTACGTTTTAACACATCCGAAGAATCTGCAATGTGCTGTAATTCTTCTAAAACGAAGCGCGGAATAACTATAGTTCCTTCTAAAAATCCTGTTTGACATATATCTGCTACACGACCGTCAATAATGACACTTGTATCTAATATTTTAAGCTTTTTGGAGGAAAGGTCAACTTCCTCTTCTTCCAGCACTTTTTTCTTACCGAACTTACCAGAAATCGAGAAAAGACCAACTAATTCATCTCTCTTTTTAAACCCAACTTGGAATCCTAAATAACCTAATAAAATCGTTAGGAAAATTGGTATTACTGTACTTACTAATTGAAATGGTATTTTCCCTAAAGGGATAACCGCAAGAAATGCAACAATCAAACCAAAAATTAATCCTAAACTACCAAATAACACGTCTGTAACAGGTGCTTTAACAAGTGATTCTTCCATCCATTTAATGAATCCAACTACATAATCAACTAACCAAAAAGTAAGGATAAAAAATATAATTGCTCCTAAAATAGCAACCGTATAAGGCTTCGTTAATAATGTATCTCCCCAACCAAATAGATAAAACAATTCAGGGATAAAGAAGATGCCTAGCATCCCACCAATAACGACGAAGAAAATTTGAACAATGCGCCTTAACATTGTGTCACCTCCCTATATTCATTATAAACAGTTTTGACCGATTATAACGTGTTGAAACAATCAAAATGAATATTTGTTAGATTTTTGACACGTTTTTGAAATATCAACGTCATTTTTCTAAATTTGGCGATCAATTTGTAATTGATCTTGTATTCTTTTTAGCCCTTCTTTAATTTTACGGGCCCTCACCTCTCCAATACCATCAACTTCATCTAATTCTTCTACGGTTGCTTTAATAATATGTTTCAAATTTTTAAAGCTACAAACTAAATTTTCAATAACAAGTGGTGGTAATCTTGGAATTTTATGAAGAATTCGATACCCTCTTGGGTACACTAGCTCTTCAACATTAACAAAATTAGAAAAACCTAATAACTTTAAGACGATACTATCTTCTAAAAGTTCTGTGTTTGCCATACTTTGTAGTTTTTTTATAATTTGTGCAGCATCCATTTCTTTATCGACACAATAATCTTTTATTAATAGAGTTGCTTCATCTTCAACATGAGACAGTAACTCAGTCATTTGTAAACGGATAAGTCGACCTTCTGTTCCAAGTTCATTTATATAACTAATAATCTCATTTTTAATGCGAAGGACCATTTCTATTCGGTGTATAACTTGTAATAGTTCAGACAACGTTACTTGCTCTTCGAATTCTAATGCACCTAAATTAGTAATTCCCTGCTCTAGCACCGTTGTATATTTTTCTAACGTTTGGATAGCTTGGTTTGCCTTAGTGAAAATAACGCCGATATCTTTTAATGCGTACCGGTAATTACCTTTATACAATGTAATAACGTTTCGCCTTTGAGATATAGCAACAACTAAGCACCCTGTCTGTTTTGAAACTCGTTCTGCTGTTCGATGCCTCATTCCTGTTTCTGTTGATAATATCGTTGGGTCTGGTGTTAATTGAGCATTTGCATACAAAATTTTCGTTCCTTTTTCATTTAAAATAATCGCACCATCCATTTTTGCTAATTCGTATACATAGGCAGGGCTAAATGCACAATTAATATAAAATCCACCATCAACTATTTGTTTTACTTTGTCATTAATACCGAGGACTACTAAACCACCCGTTTTTGACCGTAAAATATTGTCCATACCTTCACGAATAGGTGTTCCTGGTGCAATAAATTGCAGTATTTCTGCTTTTATTTTTTCACTCGTTTCCATGTTAACCTCCTAGTGTGTACTTCAGGGCTTGATTAATTGTGGAAACTCCTAGGATTACAATACCTTCTGGTGGGGTCCATCCTCCTAAATTTCGTTCTGGAATAATAATACGTTTAAATCCAAGCTTTGCCGCTTCCTGTACACGTTGCTCAATACGCGACACTCGCCTAACTTCTCCGGTTAATCCGACTTCTCCAATTACAACATCAGTAGCTTCTGTAGATTGGTTTCGAAAACTTGAAGCTATACTTACAGCAACTGCTAAATCAATCGCAGGCTCATCTAGTTTGACTCCTCCAGCTACTTTTAAGTACGCATCTTGATTTTGTAATAACAGCCCTGCTCTTTTCTCTAAAACAGCCATAATTAACGAAACACGATTATGATCGATTCCTGTTGCCATCCTACGAGGATTACCAAAACTTGTTGGTGAAATAAGTGCTTGTATTTCGACTAGGACTGGTCTTGTACCTTCCATTGAGGCAACAACTGTTGAACCGGCAGCTCCCTTAGAACGTTCTTCTAAAAAGATTTCCGAAGGATTGGCAACCTCTCGCAACCCTTCCTCCTTCATTTCAAATATTCCCATTTCATTTGTAGAACCAAATCTATTTTTCACAGAGCGAAGTATTCGATATGTATGATGGCGTTCTCCCTCAAAATAAAGGACGGTATCTACCATATGTTCTAATAATCTCGGCCCCGCAATAGCACCTTCCTTCGTCACGTGACCGACAATAAAGATAGCTATATTTTTTGTTTTTGCTATTCTCATAAGTTCAGATGTACACTCACGTACTTGTGAAACACTTCCAGGTGCAGATGTTACAGCTGGGTGATAGATTGTTTGAATAGAGTCAACAATAACAAAGTCTGGTTTTACTTCGTCTATTGCCTTGGAAATGAATTCAAAATCCGTTTCTGCTAGGACGAAAAGTTCATCGGCACTAACATTTAATCGGTCTGCGCGTAATTTCGTTTGCTGAACAGATTCCTCACCAGATAAATAGAGTACTCGTTGCTTGTTTGAAGCGAGTTGTGCACATACTTGTAATAGTAAAGTAGATTTCCCTATCCCTGGATCTCCTCCAATTAAAACGAGGGAACCTTGAACAATTCCACCGCCAAGTACTCGGTTTAATTCCTTCATTTCCGTCCTTATTCTAGGCTCTTTCCTAGATTCAATCGAGGTGATTGGCTCTGGCTTTCGAACGATAGAACTGTCTGAAGTAGTAAACCCACCTCTTCTCGAAGCTTTTTTTTCTATTTCCTCCGTCATTGAATTCCAAGCATTACACCCTGGACACTTCCCCATCCATTTTGGAGATTCATAACCGCAATCTTGACAAATAAATTTTGTTTTTGTCTTAGCCATACATAAACCCTCTCTATATTAAAATACCTTTGTTTCGTTTCTTTTATGATAAAAATTTCTCGAAAAGATAGCCTAAAACATTTTAAAAAAGGAGGTAATCCATTTTTTCTTTCATGGCTTACCTCCTAGATGCTAAGGCTTTTATTTTATTGCTTTTTCCGCTGCTTTCACGACAAACTGTCCATCTTGCACATCTAATACAACTTTTTGACCTTTTTCTATTGTGCCTTTTAAAAGCTCTTCTGATAAACGGTCTTCAATATGTTTTTGAATTGCTCGGCGAAGTGGTCTTGCACCGTATTCAGGGTCATATCCTTCTTCTGATATTTTTTCTTTTGCTGCTTCCGTCAATTCAAGATCAATATCTTGCTCTTTTAAACGTTTTGTTAATTGATCTGCTAATAACGTTACAATTTCTTTTAAGTGTTGTTTTTCTAAAGAGTGGAATACAATCATTTCATCGATACGGTTTAGGAATTCGGGACGGAACGCTCTCTTTAGTTCATCCATTACTTTCCCTTTCATATCTTTATACTGTTGGTTTTCATCTTGTATATTGAATCCTACAAATTTATTACGTTTTAATGCATCTGCTCCGACGTTAGATGTCATAATTAAAATTGTATTTCGGAAATCTACTGTTCTTCCTTTAGAATCTGTTAAGCGACCATCCTCTAAAACTTGTAATAAAATATTAAATACGTCAGGGTGTGCTTTTTCAATTTCATCTAACAATACGACTGAATATGGTTTACGACGAACTTTTTCTGTTAATTGACCACCCTCATCATAACCTACATACCCTGGAGGCGACCCAACTAAACGTGATGTTGAATGTTTCTCCATATATTCTGACATGTCGATACGGATCATTGCATCTTCGTCTCCGAAAATAGACTCTGCAAGCGCTCTAGCTAATTCTGTTTTCCCTACACCTGTTGGTCCTAAGAAAATGAAAGAGCCTATTGGGCGTTTTGGATCTTTTAGCCCTGCACGAGCACGACGAACAGCTTTTGAAACGGCTATAACCGCTTCATCTTGACCAATTACTCGACCGTGTAAAAGTTGTTCCATATTTAATAACTTATCTGTTTCAGTTTGTGCTAATCTCGATACTGGTACTCCCGTCCAGCTAGAAACGACCATTGCGATGTCTTCTACTGTCACTTCCGTATTTTCTTTACCTTGTTTCTCTTTCCACGTCTTTTTCGTTTCTTCTAGTTGTTCTCTTAATCTCTGTTCTGTATCTCGGAGTGATGCTGCTTTTTCAAACTCTTGGCCTTGAACTGCTGCATCCTTTTCATTACGAACTGTCTCTAACTTTACTTCTAACTCTTTTAAGTTTGGTGGAGTAGTAAAAGAGCGTAAACGTACTTTCGAACCAGCTTCATCGATTAAGTCAATCGCTTTATCCGGTAAGAAGCGGTCTGAAATATAACGGTCTGATAGCTTTACTGCTTGCTCAATTGCTTCATCTAAAATGGATACACGGTGATGAGCCTCGTAACGATCACGTAACCCTTTTAATATTTGAATAGACTCTTCCACTGTTGGTTCGTCAACACGGATTGGTTGGAAACGTCTTTCAAGAGCAGCATCTTTCTCAATATATTTTCTATATTCATCTAATGTCGTTGCACCAATACACTGTAATTCTCCACGTGCTAATGAAGGTTTTAAAATATTCGATGCATCGATAGCACCTTCTGCTCCTCCAGCACCAATTAACGTATGAAGCTCATCAATAAATAAAATAATGTTGCCTGCTTGACGAATTTCATCCATTACTTTCTTTAAACGATCTTCAAATTCCCCACGATATTTCGTACCTGCTACTACCGTACCCATATCGAGTGTCATTACTCGTTTATCACGAAGTATTTCAGGAACTTCATTATTTACAATTTGTTGAGCTAAACCTTCAGCAATAGCTGTTTTACCTACACCAGGCTCTCCTATTAATACTGGGTTATTTTTTGTTCTACGACTAAGAACTTCAATAACACGTTGAATCTCTTTGCTTCTTCCTATTACAGGATCCAAGCTACCTTCTCGAGCTACGGCTGTTAAATCACGAGCTAAACTATCTAAAGTTGGTGTATTAACATTAGACGCAGCACCACCTTGGTGTCCACTTGAAGTCTCACTACTACCTAGCAATTGTAGCACTTGTTGCCTTGCTTTATTTAGACTAACTCCTAAGTTATTTAATACTCGAGCTGCTACACCTTCACCTTCGCGAATTAGCCCTAATAAAATATGCTCTGTTCCGACATAGGAATGTCCTAGTTTTCTTGCCTCATCCATAGAAAGCTCAATAACTTTTTTCGCTCTTGGTGTGTAGTGAGGTATTGATTGACCACTTTCTTGCCCATGTCCAATTAAATTTTCAACTTCTTTTTGTATCTTTTCTGGACCTAAGCCAAGTGCAATAAGTGCTTTTGCCGCAATACCTTCTCCTTCACGTACTAGACCTAGTAAAATATGCTCTGTACCAATATTATTATGTTTTAAACGAAGTGCTTCTTCTTGGGCTAGTGCTAATACTTTTTGTGCTCTTTCTGTAAATCTACCGAACATCATTTTACATCGCCTCCATTATCTTTTAACTCTTCTAGTTTTAATCTTTCACGTATAAAAGTAGCTCTTCTTATATCACGCTCATTTGGTCGAAGTGGACCACCAGCGTACTGTTGTAAAAATCCCGGTTGTGTTAAAATCATTAACTCATTTAATATCGTTCTTGAAACATTTTTAATTAATCCTAAATCAATCCCTAAACGGACATCAGATAAGCAAATAGCAGCTTCTTTCGATTCAATTATTCGACTATTGGCTAATATTCCGTAAGAACGAAAGACTCTGTCTTCTAATTGTATGTGAGAAGTTTTTAGTAATGCTTCTCTCGCTGTTCTCTCTTGAGTAATTAATTGATGTACAACACTTAATAGATCATCAACAATATCCTCTTCAGATTTACCTAAAGTAATTTGATTTGATATTTGAAAAATATTACCCTGTGCCTCACTACCTTCACCATATGTGCCCCTTACCACTAAACCTAATTGATTAATAGCTGGTAGCATTCGGTTTATTTGCTGAGTGATGACAAGAGCTGGCAAATGCATCATAACGGAAGCTCTCATACCTGTACCTACATTTGTTGGACAACTCGTTAGAAATCCTAATTTTTCATCAAATGCAAAATCTAGTTTTTCTTCCATCCAATCATCAAATTGCTGAGCTAACTCCAACGCTTCATTTAATTGCAAACCCGGAAAAAGACATTGTATCCGTATATGATCTTCTTCATTAATCATAATGCTAACTTCTTCATTTGGTGATAGTAAGCAAGCACCATAGTTAGATTCTTCTGCAAGTTGAGGGCTTATTAAATGTTTTTCCACTAACACCCATTTTTCTAATGATTTTAATTCACTAATGTTTAGGAACTCAAGTTTCCCAACTTTTTCGACTTCCTTTTCAGCAAAATGCTCCATCATTAATCCGATAATTTGTTGACCTTCTTCGTTTGTTGCAACCGTTGGGAACTGAATATTATTTAAATTTCGAGCCAATCTAATTCGACTACTTAACACGATATCAGAGTAGGGGCCTTCCTCATTCATCCAAGAATTTACCGTATGATTTAAAAAATGCTCAAGAGACATAACTATCGATCCCCCTGTTCATTTAGCACTTTTTCTAAATTCCGTATACGATCTCTCACTTCCGCAGCCTTTTCAAACTCTTCTGTTGCGATGAACGATTGTAACTGTGTTTTTAATTCTTCTATTTCTTTTCGAATATGCAAGCCACCGCCGATACGTTTAGGTATTTTCCCTGTATGACTTGTATTTCCTGCATGCAACCTTTTCAAAATCGGCAAAATGTTTGGTTGAAATGTTTTATAACAATTAGAGCAACCAAACCTTCCAATCTTCGTAAATTGTTCATATGTTAATTTGCAACGATCACATTGAAGTACTTTATTATTCTGTACAGCACTCTCTTTGGACTGTGACATTTGTTGATTATTATTTAATAACCCCGACAATAAATCATTAATGGAAAAAGCCGAGTTCCCTGGGAACATAAACATTTCTCCTTTTTCTTGTGAGCATTGATCACACAAATGAGACTCTGTTTTATCACCATTAATAATTTTCGTAAAATGCATTGTAGCTGGTCTTTGGCCACACTCTTGACATATCATCGATACACTCTCCCCTATCGATATTTTAAAGAATTTAGCATTGCCACGAGCATCCTCGCCCGCAATTCATCTCTTTGAGGTAATTCTAAATATAATACGGAACGATCCATAACACTAATCATTATTTTTGCTTCCCTCGCAGAGATTACTTCTTCTTCCACTAAACGGTATATTATATCTTCGGCACTCGATTGCGAAACCCTGTTTCGTACAATATCAATTATTTGATCTATGAGATGTATATGACTATGTGGTTTAATTTTCATTATTCGAATATAGCCGCCGCCACCTCGCTTACTCTCAACAATATAACCACGCTCTAACGTAAATCTTGTATTAATGACATAATTAATTTGGGAAGGTACACATTCAAACTTATCAGCAATTTCACTTCTTTTAATTTCAGCAAAATTATTATCATTTCGCTCTAATACTTGCTTCAAATATTGCTCAATGATGTCTGAAATGTTTCTCATTGCCGGATTACCCCCTCTCTTGACCTTGACTATCTTTGACTATAATAAAAATATATAATGTCCGAGAAGATTTTTCAACTATTAGAACCTCCATAAACAGAATTCCACATTTTGCCTCTAGTTAAACTTAATTAGTAGAAAATATTAGTCAGTAAATTTTT
Source organism: Sutcliffiella cohnii (assembly GCF_002250055.1). NCBI lineage: Bacteria > Bacillati > Bacillota > Bacilli > Caryophanales > Bacillaceae > Sutcliffiella > Sutcliffiella cohnii. The sequence continues at coordinate 4,701,952 of NZ_CP018866.1, read as the reverse complement.
CTTTTGAATTTTCACATGGTTGAAGTTAAACAGATAGTAAAGAGTTAGACAGTAGCGCCTTTATCCGTATACATATCCATGTTCAATTATTTGACGCATATAATGATAAAAGAACGTTAGTAGTAGTGTGAGGATATGTGCACCATCATCATTCACATCCAAAGGTAACGTTAAGTGATTTGCATTTATTGACCAACTTTATGGGCTAATCCTATTTACCATAGCCAGACAACAAAAAAAACGGTCAGCGCCTATTAGCACTAAACCGTTTTTCTTTTTGCCTGGCGACGTCCTACTCTCACAGGGGGGGCAGCCTCTAGTGTTGTGAACCTTCCAAAAGTAGTACTGTTTATTTTTTTGAATTAAAAAGGGCAAATTCATCACTTTTAAGTAAATAAGTCGGTCTGTTAAGTTTTTTTCAACAAGTTAAGTAAATCAGCAGATCTGTTAAGTAATTTTCTCAACTTGTTAAGTAAATCAGTAAATCTGTTAAGTATTTTTTTCAATTTGTTAGTAAATCTGTAAATCTGTTAAGTATTCTTCTCAACTTGTTAAGTAAATCAGTAAATCTGTTAAGTACCTTACCTATTTTTATAATAAAACATATTTTACACCATCATTTTACTCGCAATGAATAGAATGAACCCCATGTTATCTCAATAATTGTACATTAATGTTTCAAATGAGTTTCTTTTGCTCCATGTAATATGATGAAACGGATATAGACACTGTATAACGTAGGTGTTCGAGTTTGCTATTATTAACCGATAAAAATAAACCACCCTTGAGCCGATTCAGCATTACAGAGCGGGATTTTTTGCTTATATAAATGGCATTAACCACTAACGCCTGAACTAGACAAAAAAACGGTCAGCGCCTATTAGCACTAAACCGTTTTTTCCTTTTGCCTGGCGACGTCCTACTCTCACAGGGGGACAGCCCCCAACTACCATCGGCACCGAAGAGCTTAACTTCCGTGTTCGCCGCTGGCGCCCGATAAGCGTCGAACCTCTTCGTCAGCTCTGCCGCTCCGGTCCTCATGTACCCTCGCAAACGTACACTCCGGTCCTCACGGCCTTCGCTTCCTCGATCTTCTCGCTTCTCTGGCACCATCGGGAGTGTACTGTTTTATTTTCTATTCCATTTTAATAATATTTACTTTTCGACCTTCGGTCGTTCCCATACCGAACAAAGTAGAAAAGTGGAAGGCGTTCGATCAGCGGCGTACAAACTGGACTATTCTGGTAGGAGATAAAGGAAACACGGTGAATGCGTTAGCATGAACCGATGTTGACTTATCGTACGGACAGAATGGGAAGTTTGTTAGCCGCTAACACCTGGAACTAGACAACAAAAAAAACGGTCAGCGCCTATTAGCACAAAACCGTTTTTTCCTTTTGCCTGGCGACGTCCTACTCTCACAGGGGGACAGCCCCCAACTACCATCGGCGCTGAAGAGCTTAACTTCCGTGTTCGGTATGGGAACGGGTGTGACCTCTTCGCCTTCATCACCAGACATATTTAGTTGAAAGATTTGTTCTTTCAAAACTAGATAATATATTTTCATCAAGATTATTCATATCGTTCATTTAAATTGGTTAAGTCCTCGATCGATTAGTATTCGTCAGCTACACATGTCGCCACGCTTCCACCTCGAACCTATCAACCTGATCATCTTTCAGGGATCTTACTAGCTTGCGCTAAAGGAAATCTCATCTTGAGGGGGGCTTCATGCTTAGATGCTTTCAGCACTTATCCCGTCCGCACGTAGCTACCCAGCTATGCCTTTGGCAAGACAACTGGTACACCAGCGGTGCGTCCATCCCGGTCCTCTCGTACTAAGGACAGCTCCTCTCAAATTTCCTACGCCCACGACGGATAGGGACCGAACTGTCTCACGACGTTCTGAACCCAGCTCGCGTACCGCTTTAATGGGCGAACAGCCCAACCCT
>NZ_CP018866.1:4692500-4695000 GCF_002250055.1 Sutcliffiella cohnii | reverse complement strand
GGGTGAAGGGACTCGAACCCCCACGTCAAAGACACTAGATCCTAAGTCTAGCGCGTCTGCCAATTCCGCCACACCCGCGTAGATGGTGTGCCATGAAGGACTCGAACCTTCGACCCTCTGATTAAAAGTCAGATGCTCTACCGACTGAGCTAATGGCACTTAATTATTATTCTGCCTAAATCTTAATACTACTGTAAGAATAATGCTATTCGAAGAAGTATTTGCTTTAGACGTCCATGCCTCAGGATGTCACTTCAAGTAGCAGCTCGGCATGTACGCTGAAGCTAATGCTTCGTAGCTTATTCCGACGTGCTCTACCGACTGAGCTAATGGCACTAAAGATGGTGCCGGCGATAGGAGTCGAACCCACGACCTACTGATTACAAGTCAGTTGCTCTACCAACTGAGCTACACCGGCATATATAACTTAAATGATTAATAGTTATGGTGGAGGATGACGGGATCGAACCGCCGACCCCCTGCTTGTAAGGCAGGTGCTCTCCCAGCTGAGCTAATCCTCCGTTATAACAGCCTGGCAACGTCCTACTCTCGCAGGGGGACAGCCCCCAACTACCATCGGCGCTGAAGAGCTTAACTTCCGTGTTCGGTATGGGAACGGGTGTGACCTCTTCGCCATCATTACCAGACTATTTGATTGACAAGAATAATTATATTCACTTTTCATAAAAAATCAAGTGTTTTTTTATTCTTTCAAAACTAGATAATATATTTTCATCAAGATCATTCGTATCGTTCATTAAAATTGGTTAAGTCCTCGATCGATTAGTATTCGTCAGCTACACATGTCGCCACGCTTCCACCTCGAACCTATCAACCTGATCATCTTTCAGGGATCTTACTAGCTTGCGCTAAAGGAAATCTCATCTTGAGGGGGGCTTCATGCTTAGATGCTTTCAGCACTTATCCCGTCCGCACGTAGCTACCCAGCTATGCCTTTGGCAAGACAACTGGTACACCAGCGGTGCGTCCATCCCGGTCCTCTCGTACTAAGGACAGCTCCTCTCAAATTTCCTACGCCCACGACGGATAGGGACCGAACTGTCTCACGACGTTCTGAACCCAGCTCGCGTACCGCTTTAATGGGCGAACAGCCCAACCCTTGGGACCGACTACAGCCCCAGGATGCGATGAGCCGACATCGAGGTGCCAAACCTCCCCGTCGATGTGGACTCTTGGGGGAGATAAGCCTGTTATCCCCGGGGTAGCTTTTATCCGTTGAGCGATGGCCCTTCCATGCGGAACCACCGGATCACTAAGCCCGACTTTCGTCCCTGCTCGACTTGTAGGTCTCGCAGTCAAGCTCCCTTGTGCCTTTACACTCTACGAATGATTTCCAACCATTCTGAGGGAACCTTTGGGCGCCTCCGTTACTCTTTAGGAGGCGACCGCCCCAGTCAAACTGCCCACCTGACACTGTCTCCCGAGCCGATAAGGCTCGCGGGTTAGAATTTCAATACAGCCAGGGTAGTATCCCACCGACGCCTCCACCGAAGCTAGCGCTCCGGCTTCTCAGGCTCCTACCTATCCTGTACAAGCTGTACCAAAATTCAATATCAGGCTACAGTAAAGCTCCACGGGGTCTTTCCGTCCTGTCGCGGGTAACCTGCATCTTCACAGGTACTATAATTTCACCGAGTCTCTGGTTGAGACAGTGCCCAGATCGTTACGCCTTTCGTGCGGGTCGGAACTTACCCGACAAGGAATTTCGCTACCTTAGGACCGTTATAGTTACGGCCGCCGTTTACTGGGGCTTCGGTTCAAAGCTTCGCGCCGAAGCGCTAACCTTTCCCCTTAACCTTCCAGCACCGGGCAGGCGTCAGCCCCTATACTTCGCCTTACGGCTTCGCAGAGACCTGTGTTTTTGCTAAACAGTCGCCTGGGCCTATTCACTGCGGCTCTCTCGGGCTTTAACACCCTAACAGAGCACCCCTTCTCCCGAAGTTACGGGGTCATTTTGCCGAGTTCCTTAACCAGAGTTCTCTCGCTCACCTTAGGATTCTCTCCTCGCCTACCTGTGTCGGTTTGCGGTACGGGCACCATATTCCTCGCTAGAAGCTTTTCTTGGCAGTGTGGAATCAGGAACTTCGGTACTATATTTCCCTCGCCATCACAGCTCAGCCTTTAGGATAAGCGGATTTGCCTACTTATCCAGCCTAACTGCTTGGACGCACATATCCAACAGTGCGCTTACCCTATCCTCCTGCGTCCCTCCATCGCTCAAACGGAATGAGGTGGTACAGGAATATCAACCTGTTATCCATCGCCTACGCCTTTCGGCCTCGGCTTAGGTCCCGACTAACCCTGAGCGGACGAGCCTTCCTCAGGAAACCTTAGGCATTCGGTGGAAGGGATTCTCACCCTTCTTTCGCTACTCATACCGGCATTCTCACTTCTAAGCGCTCCACCAGTCCTTACGGTCTAGCTTCAACGCCCTTAGAACGCTCTCCTACCACTGTTCGTAAGAACAGTCCGCAGCTTC
>NZ_CP018866.1:4632500-4690000 GCF_002250055.1 Sutcliffiella cohnii | reverse complement strand
GCACTCAAGTCTCCCAGTTTCCAATGACCCTCCACGGTTGAGCCGTGGGCTTTCACATCAGACTTAAGAAACCGCCTGCGCGCGCTTTACGCCCAATAATTCCGGACAACGCTTGCCACCTACGTATTACCGCGGCTGCTGGCACGTAGTTAGCCGTGGCTTTCTGGTTAGGTACCGTCAAGGTGCGAGCAGTTACTCTCGCACTTGTTCTTCCCTAACAACAGAGCTTTACGACCCGAAGGCCTTCATCGCTCACGCGGCGTTGCTCCATCAGACTTTCGTCCATTGTGGAAGATTCCCTACTGCTGCCTCCCGTAGGAGTCTGGGCCGTGTCTCAGTCCCAGTGTGGCCGATCACCCTCTCAGGTCGGCTACGCATCGTTGCCTTGGTGAGCCGTTACCTCACCAACTAGCTAATGCGCCGCGGGCCCATCTGTAAGTGATAGCCGAAACCATCTTTCAATATAGTACCAGGAGGTACTATATATTATCCGGTATTAGCTCCGGTTTCCCGAAGTTATCCCAGTCTTACAGGCAGGTTGCCCACGTGTTACTCACCCGTCCGCCGCTAACTTCTTTAAAGCAAGCTCTAAAGAAGTTCGCTCGACTTGCATGTATTAGGCACGCCGCCAGCGTTCGTCCTGAGCCAGGATCAAACTCTCCGTAGAGTATTTGATTGCTCAAAATGTTTGCTGACTTATCGTCAATTTATTGTTTTGTCGATTTTAAAAATCGACTTGCACGCTATTGTTTTGTTTAGTTTTCAAAGAACATTTTTCAGTGCCGCTCTCAGAAGCGACTTTATTATCTTACCAAATCAAAAACTATAAGTCAACATCTTTTTTGATGTTTTTTATTTTTCGATGTTTGTTGTTTTTTGTTTTTGAACAACGAATATTAATATACCACCTTCATCATTCGATAGCAACTGTTTTATGCACATTATTTAATGGTAAATTATAGATTAGTATTTAAATGATAGTATACCGTAATAAAGAATATTTGATAATATCTTCTATCCACTCTGAATACAAATAAACTAATGGAATAGAACCCCTCATTCTTTATTAGCTATCGATAAAAAAGTACCACAGGTCATTTTGCCTGTGGTACTAACATTATTATTTATGACGCATTTGCGGGAATAGTAGTACATCTCGAATAGATGGTGCGTTTGTTAATAGCATAACAAGTCGATCAATACCAATACCTAGTCCACCAGTTGGAGGCATACCGTATTCTAACGCTTCAATAAAATCATGGTCCATTTCATGAGCCTCATCGTTACCTTGCTCTTTTTCTACCAATTGAGCTTCAAATCTTTCTCTCTGATCAATTGGATCGTTTAATTCAGTAAATGCATTTGCATGCTCACGCCCCACGATGAATAGTTCAAAACGGTCAGTAAACCTAGGATCATCTGCATTTTTCTTTGCTAATGGTGAAATTTCTACAGGATGTCCATAGATGAAAGTTGGTTGAATTAGTGTTTCCTCAACTTTTTGCTCAAAAAATTCATTTACAATATGGCCAAATAGCATATGTTCTGTTATTTCAACTCCATGCTCTTTTGCTAACTGTTTCGCTTCTTCGGTAGTCATCTCTTTCCAGAAGTCTACTCCAGTTACTTCTTTAACTGCATCTACCATATGAAGCCTTTTCCATTGAGGAGTTAAATCTACTTCGTGTTCTCCATATGTTACTATCGTTTTTCCTAACACTTCTTTAGCAATATGTGCCACTAAGTTTTCTGTTAGGTTCATAATATCTTGATAGTCTGCGTATGCTTCGTACAATTCGATCATTGTAAATTCAGGGTTATGCCTAGTAGAAATACCTTCGTTACGAAATACTCGTCCAATTTCATACACTTTTTCTAATCCACCGACAATTAGACGTTTTAAATGCAATTCGATGGCAATACGCATATAAAGTGTCATATCTAACGCATTATGGTGTGTAATGAATGGACGCGCAGAAGCTCCACCAGCTATTGAGTGTAACATCGGTGTTTCAACTTCTAAATAGCCATTATCATCTAAATAGCGACGCATCGCTTGGATAATTTTACTTCGAGCAATAAACGTTTCCTTGCTTTCCGGATTTGTAATTAAGTCTAGATAGCGTTGACGGTAACGTTGTTCTACATCTTTCAATCCGTGATATTTCTCAGGAAGAGGTCGTAATGCTTTTGTTAAAAGCTCAAAAGAATTTACTTTAACAGAAAGTTCCCCGACTTTTGTTTTAAATATTAATCCTGATACACCGACTATATCCCCGATATCCGCACTATTAAAAATCTCATATGCTTCGTCGCCAACTGCGTCTTTTCTTACATACAATTGTATTTGTCCAGTAAGATCTTGTATATGGGCAAATCCAGCTTTACCTTTACCACGTTTCGTCATAATACGACCTGCAATGGTAACGGACACTTCTTTTTCATCTAGTGCTTCTTTTTCAGTTTCACCATAAAGAGTAAATAGTTCTTTAGATTGGTGTGTGCGTTCAAACTTACCACCGAATGGGTCTAAACCTTTCTCTCTTAAAGATTTGAGTTTCTCTCTACGGACTAGCAACTGGTCATTTAATTCTTCATGACTCATTATTCTTCATCTCCAATTATTAAATTATTGTATGTACAATATCTAAATATCTAGTTCTTACTATATATTTTTTCCGAATAATTATAAAGCTAAAACTGCCAGTTTACGCACTGGCAGTTTCAAAGAGTAATATAGGGGTATTATAGGATAGCCTTATCGGCATGTCAAACGACTTGAGTTGATACGTCTTCTGTTTCAGCTTGCTCGACTAGTTGATCAAGAACTGAAACTAGATCTAATCTAGTATTCATTTCATTAATAGCATTACGTACTTTCGCATTACCGCGCATACCTTTTAAATACCAAGCTGCATGCTTACGCATTTCTCGTACAGCTACAAATTCACCTTTTAAGTCGATAAGACGATCTAAATGTAACTTACAAACGTCCATCTTCTCTCTTACAGATGGTTCACCTACAAGTTCACCTGTCTCTAAATATTTAACAGTACGATATATTACCCATGGGTTCCCGAGTGCTGCACGACCTATCATCACGCCGTCAACACCTGTTTCATCTAACATCCGTTTTGCATCTTGAGGAGTTTGAACATCACCGTTACCGATTACTGGGATCTTCACAGCCTGCTTTACGTCCTTAATAATATTCCAGTCCGCTTTCCCTTCGTACATTTGTACTCTTGTTCGACCGTGAACTGCAACTGCTTGACCGCCAGCTTTTTCTACAGCTTGAGCATTCTCAATTGCAAAAATGTGGTCTTCATCCCAACCAATTCGCATTTTAACGGTAACTGGCTTATCCACCGCATCGACAACAGCAGAAACCATTTCATAAATTTTATTAGGATCTAACAACCATTTAGCTCCAGCATCGCATTTTGTAATCTTTGGAACAGGACAGCCCATATTAATATCTATAATATCTGCTGTTGTATTTTTATCTACAAATTTAGCCGCTTCTACTAGTGTATCTTTTTCCCCGCCAAAAATTTGTAAGCTTAACGGCTTTTCTCTTTCATCTATATACAGCATTCCCATCGTTCTTGCATTGTTCAAAAGAATCGCTTTATCGCTAACCATTTCAGCGCATACTAAACCTGCACCAAATTCTTTAACTGTTAATCGAAAGGCAGAATTACAAACACCAGCCATTGGTGCTAATACTACCTGATTTTTCATGGTGATATTACCAATCTTCAGCATACTCTCCTCCTTTCTTCATTATTCATCGTTCGGTCTTAATTCATCTATAGAAACGTTTAATTCTTTACTAACAGATATAATAAGTTGTTCGGACGGTTTTCTATTTCCTCTTTCTACTTCACCTAAGACTGACACCGATATCCCAAGACTTTTAGCTAATGATTCTTGTGTGAATCCTTTTAACTTTCGATAAGCCCGGATACGCCTTCCCCATTTTTCGGCTTCCATACTCTTACCCCTTCTTTACTTCGTAGTTCTTGTAGCTTTTCGTCATTTATCTCTTTAGGGATATGTTTGTAATCTGCAATCTCCCGTAATGGAATTAATACAAAACCTCTTTCCCACATTCTTGGATGAGGAATGATTAAGTCTTTAATTTCAATATTTTCTTGGTTATAAAGCAAAATGTCAAGGTCTAATGTTCTCGGACCCCACTCCACTTCCCTTTTCCTTCCAAAATGTTGCTCGGTAGCCTGTAGGAATGAAAGAAGTTCAGTAGGTTCCAAATTCACATTTACACTAATTACCATATTTAAAAAGGTAGGCTGCTCTTTATAACCTACCGGGTCTGTTTCATAAATGGAAGAAATATCTCGAACTTTGATAGCCTTATGACTATCTAAATGTCGTATAGCTTCCAATAAAGTTTCCTCTCGGTTCCCTATGTTTGATCCAAGAGCAATATAAGCTACATTCATATTTCCCTGCTCCTCGTCATTTCTACCGCTACAGAATCATAATGTCCTTTGATAGGCGGGTCTGGCTTTATTACCTTTACCGTACATTCATTGATTAACGGGAAACGCTCCAACATTTCTTGGGCAATTCTTTCTGTTACTGTTTCAACCAATTTATACGTTTCCCCTTCCACTACCTTTTTACAGGTTTCATATAGCTCAGCATAATTAACGGAAGCGTTTAAATCATCATTTTGACTAGCTTTAGATAAATCCAACAACACTACTAAATCAACATTAAAGCGTTGACCCAGCTTTGTTTCCTCTGGGAAGACACCATGATAACCGTAAAACTTCATACCAGTTACGTATATTTTATCTATAATGATTACCTCCCTTATTTATCATCGCATCCATCATTTTCGCCATTCTAGCAATTTCCTTCACATCGTGAACTCTCATGATGGAACAACCTTTCTCAATCCCTAAACAAACAGTTGCACCAGTACCCTCCATTCTCTCTGCTGGTGGAAGGTCATTTAAAACCGCTCCTATAAACCTTTTTCTAGACGTCCCTAATAAAACCGGATAGCCTAGATTCGTAATCTGATCTAAATGGTTCATTACCTTTAAGTTATCCTCCATCGTTTTAGCAAAACCGATGCCAGGATCTAATATTATTTGATCATCGGTTACTCCAGCAGCTTTAACAATTTCGATACTTTCATTTAAATCTTCAAGCATATCCGAAATTAGATTCGTATAATTCATGTTATCTCGATTGTGCATCAATATGATTGGCGCATTGAAATCAACTGCCACTTTCGCCATATTAGCGTCTGCTTTTGCGCCCCATATGTCATTAATAATATGAGCACCAGCTTGTAACGATGCTCTTGCAACTTCTGACTTGTAAGTATCAATTGATATCGGAACATTTATTTCGCTCGTTAACGCTTCTATCACAGGAACTACTCTTTCTATCTCTTCTTCCACCGATATTTGTGTATAACCAGGTCTTGTAGATTCCCCACCAATATCAATTATATCCGCCCCGTGTTCTACCAGTTCCTTCGCCCGCTTAACTGCAACCTCGATATTATTGAACTTTCCTCCATCAGAAAAGGAGTCAGGTGTGATATTTAATATTCCCATTATTAATGTTTTTTCATTTATTGGGAGTTCATAAGTGCCTACCTTCCACTTATTTCGCAATGATGCAATCCCCACGTTCGTTAACCCCCTTAATATGTTTAGTAGAAGCTAGTTTGGAAGGACATAAAGAAATTAATGTTTGTAGTTTTTTTGTTACTTCACCTTGAGTACCGAAAAAAGACTTATCCTCAATTTCTGTTATCGGTAATACTTCTTGACCGGAGTTCGTAACAAAAACTTCATCGCTATCCATTAACATATCTATCGAATAAAACCCTTCCTCTACTTTAATATTACAATAATGAAGTAGTTGGATAATTAATCTTCTCGTTATACCGTCTAATATTCCTGTATCAACATGTGGTGTAAAAACTCTTTGGTCTTTCACCCAAAAAATGTTAGTAAGGATACCTTCCGCAATATACCCCTCTTTTGTTAAAAAAATCCCTTCCACATCTTTTCGACCTTGAAGCTCTTGGTACGCTATTAAGTTATTCAAATAATGATGGGATTTTAAACGAACATGACCTTCCGGTGTATTTCTTCTCGTCGATAAAATTACACCTGCTTTCGTAGAGTATGGGGCCATAGTTGCTTGCCGGGCAAAAATTAGCGTCGTTGGATTTTCATAAGGATAACTCGGCATTCCCCAAACATCTTCCCCTGCACTAACATTTAATCGAATACTACCATTCTCTATATTATTTGCTATTAACGTTCTCTCTATAGCTTGCAATACTTGTTCATCCGTATAGTCCCATTTTATTTTTACACTTTCAAGCCCTAAACGAAGTCGAAGAAGGTGATCTTCATATAAAAACGGGTATTGATTGTTAATTTTCATCGTTTCAAATAACCCAACACCGTACATATACCCATGGTCCATCACAGAAACAGCAGCTTTCTCTAATGGAACTATTTGACCATTATGATAAATTCGCATTCGAATAATCACCGTATTTATTAATAAAATTTAACAACATTTCTTTTCCGGCATTCGTCATAATCGATTCAGGATGAAATTGTACACCTTCTACTGGTAATGTTTTATGTTTAATTGCCATTATTTCTCCTTCATCCGTCCACGCCGTCATTTCAAAACAATCTGGTAATGTCTCTTTCTTTACAATCAATGAGTGATATCGTGTTGCCTCAAACGGGTTTGGTAAGCTCTGAAAAATCGATTGTCCGGTATGATGAATTTCAGACGTTTTACCGTGCATCAGTCGCTCTGCTTGAATAACATCCCCACCGAATACTTGAGCAATAGATTGATGACCAAGGCACACCCCAAAAATAGGAATTTTCCCTGCAAAATGTTGAATAGCCTCCATACTAATGCCAGCTTCATTAGGAGAGCATGGACCAGGTGAAATCATTAAAAATCGTGGTTGGAGTTCCTCTATCTTCTTAATCGTAATCTCATCGTTTCTTTTCACGATTAATTCTTGTCCTAATTCACCTAAATATTGTACTAAGTTATACGTAAAGGAATCATAATTATCAATCATTAATATCATCTTTCTAGCTCCTCTCGAAAAAATCTCTCATCTTCACTCAACTGTTTTGCTTTCCAAAGTGCGGCTGCTTTCTTTAACGATTCTTTATATTCTCTTTTTGGAACAGAATCAATAACAATTCCTGCTCCTGCTTGTACATAAGCCCATCCATTTTTTACAACCATGGTACGAATTGCAATATTTAGTTCTGTATCTCCATTATAGCCAATCCACCCTATAGATCCTGTATAAACGGAACGTCTTACTGGCTCTAATTCTTCAATAATTTCCATCGTTCTTACTTTAGGTGCTCCCGTAATTGTCCCGCCCGGAAATGTTGCTTTTATTAAATCAAATGTATCTTGACCATTTCGTAATTTTCCTCTGACATTAGAAACGATATGCATGACATGTGAATACTTCTCAATAACCATAAATTCATTCACTTCGACGGTACCAAACTGCGCTACCCGACCTAAGTCATTACGTTCTAAGTCCACTAACATGACATGTTCGGCCCGTTCTTTTTCGTTTTCGATTAACTCGGTTGCTAATGCGAAATCCTCCGCCTCTGTCTTTCCTCTCGACCTAGTACCCGCAATCGGCCTTGTACTAATTTCATCTCCATCCTTTTTCACAAGCAACTCTGGTGAACCACTTACTATTTGGAATTCAGGAAAATGTAAATATCCCATGTAAGGAGAAGGATTAAATTCTCTTAATTTACTATATACTTCTATCGGGTGTGTATGTAACGGTTCCGCTTGTCTAACCGATAAATTAACTTGAAACACATCCCCTTGTCCGATATATTGTTTAATTTTTTCAACTGCTTCTATAAACTTCTCTTCTGATAAGGAAACTTCTCGATCACTTGAACTAGATAAGGACTCATATGAATAATGAGATAGTTGTTCCTGTTCAGATTGCCAAAGTGCTTCATAATAGCGCAACTTTTCAGTAGCATCACTATCTTCATCTAGTTCTTTATGGACAATAATATACAACGTTTCCGTTTCTTTATCTAAAATAAACACATCGTCAAATAGTAAGAAGTATAAATCTGGAAGCATTAAATCATCTTCAGCTATGCTCTCTATTTTTTCTATATATCTCATACAATCGTATGTAAAATATCCTATCGCACCTCCACTAAATGGGGGAAATCCTTCTAACGTTTCGGTTCTATACTGCCTCATCCAACTTTTCATACTTTCTAGCGGATTTCCTTCGATTATTTCGGTCCCGTTTGCGGAAGTAATGTGCAATTTGTCTCTTTTCCCCATAATTGTTGCAACTGGGTCCATTCCTACAATACAATAACGGCCTCCACGACCACTCTCTAACAATATATGATGTCGTTTATCCTTCACTAACGACTTATACTGGCGAAAAAATTTCTCCTGAGGATATGGAAAGCTAATTCCAGTAGGTATCTTCTTCATCATATTCACGCCCTATCTTCAATCTCTCTCCTATTTTACATGAAGCCTTTTCATTGTTGAATGCCCAAATTTAGAAATCTATTGATAAGATTTTAGTTAGTGTGTTCCGATTATGAATTTTATAATAAAAACATGAGAAAAAATATAAAAAAAGACCAAAAAAGGAAAACAGTATATTACCTGTTTTCCTTAGTTTGTAAAAATTAATTATAATTATTTCATACCTTTTAATAATTAGTCTTCAAATTGATATAAAGGAGTACTTAAGTAGCGTTCACCATTACTCGGTATAATCGCTAATACTTTTTTCCCTTTACCTAATTCTTTTGCAACTTTAAGTGCAGCGAATATTGCAGCACCAGAAGAAATACCTCCTAGAAGCCCTTCCTTCTTCGCAGCAAGTCGAGCATATTCAAAAGCTTCTTCATTTTTCACAGTAATTATTTCATCATAAATATTCGTATCTAAAATGGATGGAACAAATCCAGCTCCAATTCCTTGAATTTTATGTGGACCTGGTTTACCTCCAGATAGAACTGGTGAATCTGTTGGTTCTACTGCGACAATTTTTATATCAGGATAAGCTTCTCTTAAAACTTCTCCTGCTCCTGTGATCGTACCACCTGTTCCAATCCCTGAAATAAAAGCATCTAACTGGTTACCCATCTGTTCAACGATTTCTTTCCCAGTCGTTTTACGATGTATTTCTGGGTTTGCTTCATTATTAAACTGTTGTGGCATGAATAAGTTCTTTTCAGCAGCAAGTTCCTCTGCTTTACGAATCGCTCCACCCATTCCTTCTGGTCCTGGAGTTAACACTAGCTCAGCACCGTATGCACGTAGTAAGTTTCGACGCTCCATGCTCATTGTTTCAGGCATTACTAAAATAGCCTTAAGTCCTTTTGATGCTGCTATCATTGCTAAACCGATTCCTGTATTACCACTAGTCGGTTCAATAATCGTATCTCCTTCTTTTAATTCCCCTTTTGCTATTGCATCATCAATCATCGCTAAAGCAATACGATCTTTTACACTACTACCTGGATTCATAAATTCTAGTTTTAAATAAACATCTGCCATTTCTTCTTCTACTATACGGTTTAACTTCACAATTGGCGTTTGCCCTACAAGCTCATCAATCGAGTTTGCTACACGAACCATATTATCAGCCCCTTAATAACTAAGTAATCTTATCGGATTTAATCTTATTAAATCACTTAATGGTCGAAATTGTCAATCAATTAGGCTTTTCAAAAATTAATTCGTTTCCTCGTTGTCGTAAAGCCATTCAACACCAACTTCATTCCAAAACATTTCTACTCGGACTGGTTCCTCAATTTGTTCTAGTGCTAACATACGACGAACTTGGTCTTTCACATCCTCATAAGAAAAGTTTGTAGCATCTATCTTTTCATGCAAGTAAATAATGGCATAAGCTTCGTCCTCTAGTTGAATAGGGGTGCTCCACTTTCCACTTTGTAACTCACTAGCCTCTTTTATATATATTTCTGGATAATTCCCGATATGCTGAGAAGATAAATAACCAATATCGCCACCTTGATTTGCTGATAAATCATCTATCGACTTTTCCATTGCTAGAGCAGAAAAACTGGAGCCTTCTTTCAATTCTTTCATTACTTGTTCTGCTGTTTCTTTATCATTTACGATAATTTGTGAAAGATGGTATGACTCTGGAATATTGTATAATACTTTATTTTGTTCATAAAATTTTTGTACTTCATCCTCAGGAATGGTTACGTCTTTAACTAATAATTCCTCTAATTGAAGGCTAGTACGAATATGTTCTTTCATCTCTTCTACAGAATTCGAAGAAAAATTCGTATTATGCTGATAGATGGTCTTAATTAGCTTCCATTCTCGATCTACTTCTTCATCTGAAATGGTAATGTTATATTTATTAGCCATTACATTAACAACTTTTCTGTTTACTAACTCCTGTAACACTTCTGATCCGAAACGCTTTTCTAGTTCTGTCAGTAGCACTAATTTCGTTATCGGTGTCTCATCAACTTCCGCAACTACATCATCAACACTTTGCACTAAACTAACAACTTCCTGTGATTTGCTATTAGCTTTGTTTGTTGTAATAACAATTGTAATAATATTTATTACAATTAACCCAATAACACAATACCATAACGTTTGTTTTGATAACCTTTTAATATAGTGCAACATATATTTTTACCTTATCCTTTTGCTTGATCTAACATTTGTTCTAATTCTTCTTTTGTAAAATTGTATTTTGCATTGCAAAAATGACAATGCGTTTCTGCTTCGCCACCTTCTGTAATGATTTCCTGTATTTCATCTTTTCCTAATGAAATAATTGCACTTTCAAATCGTTCTCTTGAGCATTTACACTGAAAGTGAACTGGGACAGTTTCTAAAAACTTTACATTTTCTTTACCTAATATCTCTTCGATTAATTGCTCAGGCGTTAAGCCTTTTTCAATTAATTTAGATACTGGCGTCATATTATTAATTTTTGATTCTATAATGTTAATTGTTTCGTCATCTGTTCCAGGTAATAGCTGAATAATAAAGCCCCCAGCTGCTAAAATGGAATTGTCAGGGTTGACTAAAACACCAACTCCTACCGCTGACGGAACTTGCTCAGAAACAACAAAATAGTATGTGAAATCTTCCCCAAGTTCTCCAGAAACAATTTCTGTTTGACCAGAAAAATGATCCCTCATTCCAATATCTTTTACGACCGATAATGTTCCGTTCGTACCAACTGCACGTGCAACATCTAATTTCCCATGCTTATTTAATTCAAAATGTGTTTGTGGGTTTTGCACATAACCACGCACACTTCCACTAGCATTACTATCTACAAGAATAGTCCCTAATGGACCTCCTCCATCAATTTTCACAGTAATTTTGTTGTCTCCCTTTAACATGCTGCCCATCATCACAGTTGCTGTCATTGCTCTTCCGAGTGCAGCAGATGCAGTCGGCCACGTATAATGCCTTCTTTGGGCCTCCGCTACAGTTTCTGTTGTATTGGCAGCATATGCACGCACTTGTCCATTAAACGCTAGTGCTTTTACTAAGTAATCTTTCATCGGTGAAACTCCTTTCTATATGTCCTCTTCTCTTTTATTTTTTGTATATATTAAATATAAACCCTTTAACGTAAGAAACGGATCCACTATATCAATAACTTTTGATTCTTTTGCTATTAATTCTGCTAATCCTCCTGTTGCAATAACTTTAGGTTTTTCTTTACTTTCTTGCTTCATTCTCTCAACAATTCCTTCGACTTGTCCAACGTACCCGTATAAGATCCCTGCTTGCATTGCACTTACTGTTGTTTTTCCAATTATCCCCTCTGGTCTTGCGATTTCGATTCTTGGAAGTTTAGCTGCTCTTGAATATAACGCTTCTGTAGATATTCCAATCCCAGGTGCAATAGCCCCACCCATATATTGTTTTTTCTCGTTTATGTAACAATAGGTAGAAGCAGTACCAAAGTCCACAATAATTAAAGGACTTCCATATTCACGAATCGCAGCAACAGCATTTACAATTCGGTCTGCCCCTACTTCCCTTGGGTTTTCGTATTTTATGTTTAGTCCAGTTTTAATTCCAGGACCTACTACGATCGGATTAATTCCAAAGTATTTATTGCACATTCTTTCTAGAGAAAACATAATGGGAGGTACTACGGAGGAAATAATAATTCCATTGAAATCTTTAAATGATATTCCAACATGTTGTAATAAGTTTTTTACAATCATCCCGTATTCATCTTCTGTCTTATTACGACTTGTTTCAATTCTCCAATGATGAACAAGCTTATCCTTTTCGTAAACGCCTAGCACAGTATTTGTATTCCCTACATCTAAGACAAATATCATATGTATACCCCAACTTTGCTTAAGAATAATTCATGGCAACATCATACCATACAATGTTTTCTTATGTTTATACAAACGTTCTATTTCTCGGGAAATGTTTTTTCGACATGCACGTGGATTATTCTACTCTTTTCGACTTAATGTTCCCTTTTTTATGTAGATAAAATACTTTGTTTCTTAAAATAAGTGTCGTTTTAAAAACTTGTATTAAACAAACAAAAAGATGCCATTACGGCATCTTTTTATTATTCGGATTTTGTATTGTCTTTATCCTTTTTTTCTTCATTGTCATCTCTTTTAGAGTTAATGTTTACTTTTACATCATCCTCTTTCGGAGTGTCTAACTTCGGTTCTGGTCTTTCTGGTAGAGTGCCGTGATCAACTAAATGTTTAATTTGTTCTGCATCTAGCGTTTCAACCTCTAATAACGTTTGTGCAATGATTTCTAGTTTATCTCTATTTTCCGTTAAAATAGTTCTTGCACGTTCATAACAATCTTTAATGATACGTTGGATTTCCATATCAATTTCATGTGCAATAGCATCACTATAATTTTGCTCATTTTGGATGTCTCTACCTAGGAAAACTTGACCACCTGATGCTTGACCGAATTGTAATGGTCCAAGTTTATCACTCATTCCATATTCGGTAACCATTTTACGAGCAATATTCGTTGCACGTTGGAAATCGTTGTGAGCTCCCGTACTTACTTCGTTAAATACTACTTCTTCAGCGACACGGCCACCTAATAGTCCAGTAATTTTATCTAATAGCTCCGGCTTTGTCATGAAGTAGCGATCTTCTTTAGGTAACATTACTGCGTAACCACCGGCTTGACCGCGTGGAACGATTGTTACTTTATGTACCATATCTGCCTCATCTAACATGACACCGATAATAGTATGACCACCTTCATGGTAAGCAACAATATTTCTTTCTTTTTCTGATATAACACGACTCTTTTTAGCCGGTCCTGCAATGACACGATCGATTGCTTCATCTACATCTAACATGTCAATATACTTTTTATTTTGCCTTGCTGCAACTAAAGCTGCTTCATTAAGTAAGTTTTCTAGGTCTGCACCTGAAAATCCAGGAGTACGCATAGCAATAGTTTTCATATCAATATTTTGATCGAGTGGTTTATTGCGAGCGTGTACTTTAAGTACTGCTTCACGACCTTTTAAGTCTGGACGGTCAACTGTAATTTGACGGTCAAATCGTCCTGGACGTAATAATGCAGGGTCTAAAATATCTGGGCGGTTTGTTGCGGCGATGATAATAATACCTTCGTTTGCTCCAAAACCATCCATTTCAACTAGTAATTGGTTTAAGGTTTGCTCACGCTCATCGTGACCTCCACCTAAACCAGCTCCACGTTGACGACCTACAGCATCAATCTCATCAATAAAGATAATACACGGCGCGTTTTTCTTTGCATTTTCGAACAAGTCACGAACACGTGATGCCCCGACACCAACAAACATCTCAACAAAGTCAGATCCACTGATAGAGAAGAATGGAACTCCCGCCTCACCAGCAACAGCACGAGCTAATAATGTTTTACCTGTCCCAGGAGGTCCCACTAAAAGAACTCCTTTTGGAATACGCGCTCCTAATTCAGAAAATTTTCTTGGGTCTTTTAAAAACTCTACAACCTCTACAAGTTCTTGTTTTTCTTCATCCGCACCTGCTACATCTTTAAATTTCACTTTTTTCTTCTCTTCACTATACAGTTTTGCCTTACTCTTACCAAAATTCATTACACGGCTTCCGCCACCTTGTGCTTGGTTGAGTAGGAAGAAGAATAAAATAAAGATGATGACAAACGGAATGATTGAAGTAAAGAATGTAACCCAACCGCTAGTTTCCTGTGCCTTTTCTACCTTTACACCAGGGTTTTGTGCAGCGTAAGCTTCGATTCTTTCTAAACCACTAGGCAGGACATCAACAATAAATGTTTTCCCTTCTTCAGCCCCTACTAAGGAACCTCTTACTTCATAAACTGAACGGACCGGTTGAATAGAAAACTGTTCTACTCTTCCGCCTTCTAGTTCTTGAATGAATTCACTATAAGACATTGGCTCCTGATTTGTTCCAGGATTGTTAAAAAAGCTAACTACACCAATGACAACTAAAAAGATTAATAAATAAAATATTGTATTACGAAATATTCTGTTCATCCCTTACCTCCTCCCGCAATAACAAGCTAAAGACAATAGTATCATAGAGAATTAATTCCATTCAAGAAATGTACTTTGAATGAATATTATTCTTCATTATTAGTATAAACTTCTGGTTTTAAAACACCAATATAAGGCAAGTTGCGATATTTTTCTGCATAATCTAGCCCATACCCTACTACAAACTCATCTGGTACGATAAATCCTACGTAATCCGCTTTGATGTTCGCTTTTCTTCCTGTCGGTTTATCTAACAATGTAACGATTTTAATGGATTTAGCCTTACGATAGCGAAATAGCTCCACTAAGTAACTAAGAGTTAGACCACTGTCAATAATGTCTTCGATAATTAAAATATCTCGACCTTCAACAGAAGTATCTAAATCCTTTAAAATCTTTACTTCACCGGAGGAAACTGTAGAGTTTCCATAGCTTGATACATCCATAAAATCTAATTCTAAATATGTATCGACACGTTTAATAAGGTCTCCCATAAATGGCATTGCACCTTTTAAAACGCCAATGACTAACGGAAAACGATCCTTATACTCCTCCGTTAATTGCTTGCCTAACTCTCTTATTTTTTCTTGTAGTTGTTCTTCGCTGTAAAGTACTTTTTCAATATCTTGATTCATTTCAATAATTGCCTCCCAAACTTCGACTCGACTTCCATGTAATAAGTAAAACTGGACCACCTGTATCCTCTTTTGCTTCATAGATTGATCGTGCTAACATTGGAACCCATAATATATTACCGTTTTTATCTGTAATAATTGGCCAGCGACTCCGCTCATGTATAGGGACTTTTTGGTCGATAAATATATTTTTTACCTTCTTACTCCCAACCATTCCTTTAAGTTGAATTCGGTCACCAAATATTCTAGATCTTACAATTAGCGGTAACGTTACGTGCGTTAAGTCAACTATAGCTGTATTAGAGGATTTACGAATATCCTTTTTAAATTCTGCTAAAACTGCACAATTAACCTCATCCCCACTAGGTAAAATAATTTTCCCTGGAATATTTACAGTTAATGCATACGGTTGATTACTTTCCGTTTCAAAAGTAAACAAACATTCATTATAAGAACGTTTAACCGTTAATCCGTTTGGAAAATCCAATGAACCTGAAGGATGTTCACTTGTTAATAACGATAATAAATTATTAATATGTATAGAGGATAAAGCTGGAGGAATTTCATTATTATAGAGATATTTTAATATTAGTTGAATCCCTCTTCTTTGTAAAGGTTTTGCCAGTAAACAGAATTCATTTCTGTCGATTTTAACGGAGCCTACTTCTTTACTTTTCATTACTTTATTCATTTTTTGATGCGTTAATTCCTGTAAGTACAATTCATCTTCTGTTAACCGCTCGCTAAACGTTTGGAATTTTTCATGAACTGTTGGAAATTCAGCTTTTAATGAAGGAAGAACAAAATGCCTTATTCGATTCCTTGTATAAGCATTCTCTTTGTTACTAGGATCCGTTCGGTACGGAAGATTTTCATCGTTTATGTATTTCTCAATCTCGTCTTTATCTACGCATAAAAGTGGACGAATGAGAAATCCAGTTGCAAATGGACGTAAAGGTTGAATACCTGCATAACCTAATGATACTGCACCTCTTCCGAACCGCATTAACATTGTTTCAATTTGGTCATCACCGTGATGCCCAAGAGCTAAGTATTCGGCTTTATATTTTTTCATTACTTCTTTAAAAAAGTGGTAACGACATTCTCTTGCAGCTGTCTGTGAGCTCATTTTTCGCTTTTTCATAAAATCAGTAACATTAATTTGAGTAGATTCAAACGGAATGTCCCATTGTTCACATAAAGCCTTTACAAAATACAGATCCTCTTCCGATTCTTTTCCTCTAAACATATGGTCTACATGAGCACATATAATTGTTATGTTTTTACTTAATTGTATGCTCTTTAGCAAATGTAATAGACAGACAGAATCCGTTCCTCCACTTACACCAACAACAACCGTTTTTCCACTCTTCAATAATTTATGCTTTTTTATAAAGGCTAACACTTTTTCCTTCATATACTAAACTCTTTTCCATAAATGTCATTTTCAATGCTTATCGTATCATTTTCACTTACTTAAGAGCAAAAAAGAAACATCATTTTTTTAAAAAAGTTAGCAAATGACTTTTACCCTATAATAGGTGACTGTAAACATAAAGAAAATAAATCATACAAACGACCGCAACTAACACGATAGTTTCTGAAAATCTTTTAATAAACTTTTTTGTCTTTCTTTGGTTTCTTCGAGCTACTCTACTTGTAACAGTTTTAGTTTTTGTAACCTTTGTTATTTTTTCCTTGTTTCTTGGTGCGTTACTCAAACTTTTTGCTAAAGCTTCCTTCATTTGTAAAGCATTCACAAAGTTCCCGTTCAATGCACTAGTAAGGAATTTTTCATGCGCTAATAAAAAAGGATGATGTTTAATCTTTTCTTTTAATTGTAAAACACCTCTACCGTCTTTTTCAAAACGGTTTGGATAGGCAGCATTAATCATAATCATTGCTACTGAAAACAAATCATACGACTCTTCTGCTCTTCTTGTTCCTAAGCCCCAATATCCTCGGTCAAAGAACTCCGTAAATTCCTTTACTGATCTACCTTTTAACGTAGTACCTCCTACGTCTAACATTCTCACTTTTGGTGGGTGTAGAGAAATCATTAAATTGTCTGGTTTTAAGTCACCAAACACCCAACCTTCCTTATGTAATATATGTAAATCAGAAAGCAACTGTAAAATTAATATACCTATCCATTCCTGCCCTCTTTGGTTAATAAAGGTGAGAAAGCTTTCTCCTCGAACGTATTCCATCACATAAAAAGAAATCGATTTTCCATGCATTATTTCCCAATCATCTACATCGATTAAAGAAGGTCCGAGGGCAAACCCTTGGACCTTCTCAAAATGACGTAATACATTAACTTCCGAAGTAATCGAAAGACTATTATCACTTATCTTTAGAGCTACTTGCTCTCCATTTGTACAATTCGCCAAATAGACATGACCTGTCGCCCCGTACCCAAGTGTTTTTATTATGCTGTAACGATTTTTATGCCATTTCCCAACAACCGTTGTCCCAGGGACGATTTTATAATCCGGACTCTTCCATGTACTGTTCATCATAAGCCACCTTGCTCCTTATGCCACTATTATTCTTAAAGTGGGAAATTGCCTCTTGAATTGCTGGACCAGTAGGTGTGATACCACCTGTTGTTAGTTTTGGAAAAATAGTAGAGAGTGATTCAAGCTTTGGTGTCCAATCTAACACTTTTTCTACTTCTTGGCGCTTCCCCGGGAAAACGAATACCCCATAGCTATTATGGCCAATTCTAGCATTTAGACTTAAACTAAGGTCAAACAACGCTTCCTTTACCGTTGGAAGTTTTGTCTTCATACTAGCACTAGTATCTACTAAAATTAAAATTTCAAGTGAAACTGTTTCACCTAGCTCATCTACTACTTCCATAACCTCTCCTCGTTTTTCTGGAGGTAATTCTTCCATACTAGAATTCGGACCTAATATTTGCTGTAGTTCTTTATTAATAACACCTTGTAATGTTTGCGTCATCGCTTTACGGGTAACCATTTGTACTGTTTGTGACAGCTGCTTAGCATACACTACTTGGCTTACCCCCCCACCAGACATTGCAATACCTTCAATTTCTTTCATTCCTCTATCATCAATAACATCACGGTCCATGACTCCGATAACATTTACTGTAATTCCATACTCTCGTGCTAATGCCGCCATTGCAATTGGGTCTTCACCTGAATTTGAACACCCGTCTGTAATTAATAGAATTTGTTTTAATGTACCTTTATACATTTTCCATCCCCTCCTAATGCTTACATACGCATTAGCATCATCGCCTAGATGGGAGTTTTTTATACATATTTTACTAGATTTCGTAATTTATAATGCTGCTTTCATTGTTGGTTTTTTCGAAATATATTGATGGACAGGAATCGATGCCCACTTTGGAGTATTTCTTTGTACTTTCGAAACGACTACCGTCATGTCATCTTGAATATGGCCAGAACGGGTACGGATTACTTCCTCCATTAAAAGGTCGGCAATTTCTTGTGGATCCTCTGTTTGGATTTCTGATATTTTCCGCTTCATCCATAAATCGTAGTTTTCGACATGTTTTGGTCCTTCAAATATTCCATCGCTCATCATGATGAGTAGATCTCCTGCTTTCAGTTGTTCACTTACAACGTCCACATCAAAATCTTGGATGATACCCATTGGAAGATTACTAGCCTCAATTTTAATAACTTTATCTCCTCTCTTAATAAAGCTTGGAGTTGAACCGACCTTCAAAAATTTAGCAGATGCATCTTGCAAATCGATAATCGCTAAATCTAACGTTGTAAAAATTTCATCTGTTGTGCGCAACGATAAAATAGAGTTAATCGATTTAATTGCCACTCTTTCTTCGATTCCTGATTGTAAGATTTTTTGAAGTAGTTTAATCGTTTCGTTACTTTCAAAATGTGCTCTCTCTCCATTTCCCATCCCATCACTAATTGCTACTGCATATTTCCCTAACCCTAGCTCTATCGTCGAGTAACAATCACCTGAAACTAACCCCCCACCTTTCGCTGCATGAGCCGCACTTGAATTCACTATATAAGTTTTGGCAGAACTAAACGATACGTGACAATATCCGTTATTGTCTGCATTGCAATCTTCATTTTTCACTACTATATTTTCTTGTAAAATGTCCGAAAGCATCGGAGCAATTAATTTTTCACACTCACCATGGCCATTACAGAACGGAATTGTCATTTCTATATCTACATTCCCTTGTTCTAAACAATATATCTCTACATGTTCAATTTCGACTCCAAAAGCTTGCATTGCCTCTAAAATTTGATCTTCTTGTGCATAATGATTTTCACGTTCCCTTTGAATTTCTTTTGCAAAGTCTTCCATTACCTGTGAAACACCTAATAATTGATCCGCTACCAATCTCCTACTTTCCTTCAATTGTTTTTTTAAACTATTACTTGCCTGATAATGTAATAACTCTTGTGACATTGCCGTTTTTACTTTGTCTGCTTTAGAACAATGCCGTTCAAATTGTTTTTGAAGTTTAATATTCGAGGTATATGTTCCGTTATTCATTTCGTCCATCATATCATTCATTAATTCATATGTTTGTTGAAATTTTTGCGCCCAACATTGCTCCTTTTTAAAACACGACTGACATGTTTTTTCCGTAACATTACTTAAAAAGATATCTTTACTATAATCTTCTTGGTCGTGTTGAAATGGAATTTTTGAAAAGCTATTGGATAGCGCTTGAAACACTTGTGAAAATTGATCTACTCGGTTCGCTGTTACATCTCTTACTTTCCGCATATACAACTGCTGTTCAGCAGCATATTCTGCTGTTCCTGGTATATGTTTTGCAATAGATGAAATAGCTTTTTTTGGTGTAAATAAAAAGATGGTAACAGCTATTAATGATTCCAATAAAGATGGTAGTAATGTTTGGAATCCCTCTCCGTATATACCGATTAACAATGTCCCTAATAGTAACCCTACAGAAACACCTACTTTATTCCCTTCTTTTAATAATCCACCTAATAGCCCGGCGAACGCTAACAAACTCATTTGATACAAACTACTAACAGTAGCTAAACTTAAAATTAACCCAGTTACTACTCCTACTGTAGACCCAACTGTTGCCCCTGCAACGAATGCGAATAATAACACTAAGTATCTAGATAATACGTGTACTACTTCCATTTCATAAAGGGACCAACCGATTGTACCAGTAAGAACAGAGGCTAGAAGAATAATAAGTGAAATTATTTCTTCCGTACGAAACGTTTGTTTTTTCTTTTTCATCGTTAATAACGGAATACTTTGTAAAAATATGAGCGTCAATATAAAGCCTAGTCCTGCCTCTACACCAATCATCATCCAGTCATACATGACAATTTCGGAAGTCATGTAATGTAAAGCAGCCTTTGATAGAAAAGCAGCTGTAAATACGAGAAATGGTAATAGTTTTAGCGTTTCGTATTTTAAAGACCTTGTCCATTTCATTAACAACGCTAATAATAAAATACCACCACCTATATGCAAGGCCGTAAATCCAGAGATCGTAATAGCTCCTAAAACTAACGCAATTAACGTTAAACCTGCTCTTTTCGGTCTCATTAAATAGACTGCCGCAAAGAACGGTAATGCAAATGGTGTAATTTCACCTAATATTAGAGCTCGTCCCAACAGAAAGCCGATAAAAACTAAAAGAAATCCTTGGCGAAACAGTACAGTCATTACATACTGCTTCATTTTTTTAAACGGTAGTAAATAACCTTTTTGAATTTTTTCCATTGGAACTTCCGATATTGCCTGTGCCATATTTCTTTCCATAAAAAAATCCTCTCCCGTTTTTCATTGTTGTGAACATTATATAAGGACAGAAGAGAAAGATTTGTCAAAGTAACTACAGTAAAAAGAAGAAATGTTCGACTTATTTCATGTTAATGGCAGAAAAGATGTCACAATCCTTTTCTGTTTGTCATCTTTTCGCTTCATATTTTGTAAAATGGCAACAGAAAAGGGGAGAAAATGTTTAAATTTTCTTTCATTAACTTTTTATATTGACATATATGCAATATGCTAGTACTATATTCCTTGTGCTTTAAAAAAGTTTTTGAATTATGGCGGTGTAGCTCAGCTGGCTAGAGCGTACGGTTCATACCCGTGAGGTCGTGGGTTCGACTCCCTCCGCCGCTACCATAATTTTAGGCCCGTTGGTCAAGCGGTTAAGACACCGCCCTTTCACGGCGGTAACACGGGTTCGAATCCCGTACGGGTCATACTTAAAGACATTCTCAAGAGAGAATGTCTTTTTCTATTTGCCAGAACTAACACTTTAAGGCTGATCGTTTTCATTTCACATTTAGTTATTATAAAATTATGAAATATAAAAAACCACACTCTATACGAATGTGGTTTAACTTGTATCTTATTATTTCTTCTATATATGTGGATTTCAGCAGCAAATTATCCTCTTCTTGCTCCACGACCTCCGCGTTTTGATTCGGTATTACGCTTTAAAGAAGCTAAACGGTCTTCACTATCTTTTAAGAAGCGAGCCATTTTTTGTTCGAAGTTCTCCTTCGGACGGAAATCGTCACGCTGCTTTTTCGGGCGTTGCTGGTTGGAACGTTGTTGTGGTTCACGGTAAGTTTCACTAGCCTTTTTAATAGAAAGACCAATCTTTCCATCTTTTTCAACATTAATAACTTTCACTTGAACTTCATCGCCGACTTTCAAATGCTCATTAATGTCTTTTACATAGTTATCCGCTACTTCACTAATGTGAACTAAACCAGTTATATTACCTGGCAGCTCCACAAACGCACCAAAATTTGTTATACCTGTTACTTTCCCTTGTAATTTGCTGCCTACTTCGATTGACATAAAAAAAATGTTCCTCCTTAAAATCTTTAAAAAAATAATTCACTTTACCTCTATTATAACTAGAGCAAAATTAAGGTGTCAATATGACGAGGTATCTCTATCCTTTTGTTTAGGGATATTAAAGATAATTTCTCCCTTTTCTGACATAAAATAATCTCGCCTTGCGATCTTTAATATATACTCATCATCATTTAATTTTACAATCTCATCTTCTAAATGTTGTTGTTCTTTTTGTAGCTGACTTAACTTTTGTTCCAATACTTCTTTCTGCTCTAACTTATCGTTTAGTACGACATGCTGATTATAAAAAGCCTTTCCGATAAAGCCCGCTACTATTAAGGTGAAAGTAAAAAACACTGCTAGTCGCATATATAGACCGCGTCTTTTTTTTATTTTCTTTTGCTGTTCTTCTTCTAGCTGTTGATAGTATTGTGAACGAATTTGACTTACCTTATCATTATTAGCAGTGCTCATACGTCTTCCTCCTTTAGCGCACCTTTCGGAAATTTTTCAAATATTTTATAACCTTCACTGTTGTATTCTTTATTATCTCATAAAATCCTGCTAATTTGCGAATAAAAATTTCCAAATACTTTTTGACAAAATTAGGAGTCAATTTCCACAGAATTAATCCAACTGCTTTTAAAGGCCATAATAACACTAACGTAACTTTCCATAGTAAGATTACTAGCATTTTCCCAATATTATATAATCCTTTACCAATAGCTATTATAAGCACAATGATAGCTTGTACGACTGCTTGAATCGGTCGAACAATGATCAATCGGAAGATCTTTTCTAAAACAAGGTACAAGTTAATGGTCCATTGAATAAGTGTTTCAAGTAACCTTAAAAAAATATTCCGCAATAGTGCTTGATATGCAGCATAGCCACATAGTAGGGCAATTAATATATAAAAACGTAGTTCTCCTTCATTGACCAGCAGCAAGACGTAAAAGGTAATTAAACCTTGTAAGAGCCAAAAGAGCACATCATTAATGAAGATGAACCATTTAGCTCTTTTTTCTCTTTGTAAAAACCGTCCGTACGTATCAATCGCCGCACCTAACCAGCTTCCAACACCTATCATTGCGGCCATTGTATAAAATTGTATAGTTAAACTCATTTGAACAACTTACTAAAGAAGCCTTTAGTTTTGTCTGCATGCTGGTCGTCTAAATAAATTATTTCCATAATTTTACCTTTTATAGACACTACTCCTTTGTCTACATCAAGGTTTTTCATTTGTAAGTTTTGACCTCTAACCGCCAGGAAACCCATTACCGTTTCTAATAAAAATTCTTCATTGTCAAAGCTTTCAACCTGCTTTACTCCTGTAATATCTAATAACCTTCTGCCTCGCATAACAATGTCTTGATCTTGAATATTACTTTTTGATGGTTGATTCTGTTCATAATATTGGTTCATATTCATCCCTCACTATTAAGACTATTAATAGTACATATATATGAGAGAGAATCTTTTTTAGAACAAGCTCTAAACTTCTTCTTGTTCTATTCTTTCTTCTTTTATAATCGTATACATTAAAGACGCTTCTTCTTTCTTTGCATTTTCTTGAATATGGTTAACTTTAGCAGTTACAATTTTTTGACCAAAATGTAATGTCAGTTCATCGCCAGCTTTTACGTTACTACTAGCTTTTGCTTGAACACCATTAATCGATATTCTACCTTTTTCAGCTACTTCCTTAGCTAATGTACGACGTTTTATAATTCTTGATACTTTTAAATATTTATCTAATCTCATCTCACATACCCCTTTTACTTTTCTAATTTTTTTGCTTCATTCCAAAATGCATCTAGCTGTTCTAATGAAAATTCGTCCCAATCTTTTTTTAATTCTTTTACTCGACCCTCTATGTAACTAAAACGATTATAAAATTTATGATTCGTAACAGTTAATGCGTCTTCTGGATCTATTTTGTAATAACGCCCTATGTTAATGAGTGCAAATAGTAGGTCGCCAAACTCTTCTTTCACCTTTAGATCATGGTGACCTTTTTTCCACTCTTCTTGTAGTTCTTTTAATTCTTCATAAATTTTGTCCCAAATCGGATCCGTCTCTCCCCAGTCAAACCCAACTTTCGCTGCTTTCTTTTGGTAATGAAACGCTTTTGATAAGGCTGGTAAACTTTTAGACACAGTATCAAGTAGGTTACTTTGCTGCCTCTCTTTTTTCTCTTCCTTTTTTATCGCTTCCCAGTTTGTCACAACATCATCTGCAGTTTCTATCTCCACTTTAGCAAAAACATGCGGATGTCTTCTAATCATCTTTTCATTTATTGTTTGTATGACATCATCAATAGAAAAATACCCATCATCTTCACCAATTTGGGAATGTAACATTACTTGAAGCAGAACGTCACCTAACTCTTCTATTATACCTTCTATATCATCACCATTAATCGCATCAATAAGCTCATATGCTTCCTCTATCAAATATTTCTTTAGCGATTCATGCGTTTGTTCTTTATCCCAAGGACAGCCATTTGGCCCTCTTAAAGTAGCGATAGTTGCCCGGAAAGAAGCAAACTGATGATTAAGTAGTGCGCGGTCTTCAACTTTTGGTACGTATACACTCGTTAAATTATTTAATGTTGTTACCCTATCTAATTCATATAAAGGAACTTCAACTATCTTCTCTTCACTTGTACCCGCTCCTGTTACTAAATAAACTGTATAATCATCTGGTAGCAGTTCCATCAACGTTAGCTTTACTTCTGAAGCTACATAAGCATCATACACTTGGCCAATAATGAGCGCAGAAGATAGTTGAATATCATCTCTATTTAAACTTGTCGCATCCAACAATTGAAACCCATCAATAGGGTCTAAACCAATTGCGGAGAACATCGGGTCGAGAAAACTCTGTCCACCTATTATTTCCACAGCAATATTTCCTCGCTTTTCTTCTTCCAAAAGTAGTTGTACCGTTCTTTCGGCAACTAGTGGGTGCCCTGGAACAGCATATGTAATTTCATCGTTTTCACTACTTTTTTGTAATAAAACTTGCACAATTGCTTCATAGACCTGTTCAAACTGTTCGTGCTCTTCATACAAGTAATCAAACGATTCAAACGAAAGACCTTCCTGCTCTAGCTCTTTTACTACAGGATGTTCACTTGTACGTAAATACAATGATTGACTGTTTTTTAAATGTTTATATATACCTAAAGGAAGTTGATTTAGATCTCCAGCACCTAAACCTACTATGTTGATTCGTTTCATACTTTCACCATCCTAGTTAATTTAAAAGTCTAGCTATTCTTTTACCAAGAGGAAGTAATAATAGTTCCTCCTTTGAAAAATAATGTCCCCTTATTATTGTATATAAAAATATCGCTCCACCAATTATTACTCCTAAAAAAGACCTTACAATTTCTCTATTATCTAAATTCAAAGGTAGTTGCAAATAAAGTAATAAACTTACACTCATGAAGACAGTAGCTTTCCCTAAAGTCCAAATAAAACTGCTATTGAGCACTGGTCTCCTCGTTTTATTATAAATTATTACTAACATAATACTTGCAACGATAAATAATGACAGAACCGTCGCAATAGCTGCACCTAATATATCGTATTTCGGTAATAATAGGATGTTAGATATATATTTAGATCCTACACCTATCGCTACAATAAAAGCAGGCGTATAAGGAAAGCCCAACCCTTGCAAAATGGCTGCACCCGTTAATGCAATACTACTGAAAAGAATCGAAAAAGAAAGAATCATTAATACGCTAGACTGATGGTCATTCATAAATAACATTGTATTAATTGGTTTCATTAATAGTGCTAAACCAAATGATGCGCCTAACCCAATGACGATACTTACTCTTAGAGATAAATTTATTTTATCTTCTATTTCTTTCTGTTCTTTTCGCACTATCGCCATCGTTATAGCGGGGACTAGCGATAAAGAAAAGGCCGTTGCCACAACAGTACCCAATTGAATAAAAGGTTGTCCACGGTCATAGATACCTTTTAACCCCTTGGCGACAGTTTCATCTATCCCCACTTCCACCATATTTCTATAAACAGTAAAAGCATCGACCATGTTAATTAAAATTAGTAGTAAACTACTTATACAAATAGTAATACCTTGAGTTAATAGTTTTTGGATAATCGTATAGCTAGAAATATTTGTTTTTTTAACACTTGTCCTGTTAGTAAGCTGCTTGGACTTCACTAAAAATACAAGTAAAACAATGATAGCTGCCATTCCACCAATGACTGATGCTAATATAGCTCCTTTACCAACGTAATACAAATTATATTCGTTATATACTAAATAAATGGAGAAGAAAATAATTAGTCCTACTCGAAATGTTTGTTCCACAATTTGTGAAACTGCTGTTGGTACCATTTCATTTCGCCCTTGAAACACCCCTCTCATGACAGAAAGAGTTGATAGGGACAAAAATGAAAAAGCAGAAAGTTGAATTAACCCTGTTAGCTGCTCATCCCCCATAACATTCGCTATTAACTGGGCATTAAAAAATAAAAAGATAAAAAATAACGTACCAACTATGCTCAAAAATATAAATGATATTTTCCCAATTTTCCTTGTTGCTTCAAGTTGTTCTTCTTCTGGGAATTCTGCAATTAATTTTGAAATAACGACAGGAAAGCCATATGTAGACAAAATAAGTGCAATCCCGTAAATAGGGTACACTTGTTGATAGATAAAAAAGCCTACGTCACCTACTATATTTTGAAAAGGTATTCTATACGCTGCACTTAATATTTTTGTTATGATTCCAGCAATGGATAATATAGCTGCACCTTTTAGTACATGCCCTGTTACGTTTTTACTGTTATTCATTTGTATACCGCCTAATTTTCTCTAATTCCAGTTTCTCCATTATATCACCAGCTGTTTACATTTGGGTAGCGGTGGGAGGGACGCGATTCCCACGTAAATAAGAGGAACATCAACTATTAGGTCATTTTTAATGTTTTAGTTAGTCCGCTTCTGCAGTTTCACGATGCTTTTCAAAAGAAAAAGCAATAGGGTTTCCCCTACTGCTTTTTTGATTGCGGTTCTTGTTCTTATTGCTCCATTTGACGCGCTAAAAACCCAGCCGCTGTTTCTACTGCTTTTTGTTCTACTTCTCCAAGTGCCTTGTCTTTAGAAAGAATGACGACTGCACCGATGGGATCACCATTCGCTACAATTGCTCCGATAGTATAAGACGTAAGTGTTTCTGTATTACCGTCAACAATTGCAACTTGTTGCTCGTCCGTTACTAGTACAGATCCTCTTTCTTCCATAGCACGTTCAATTACGTCACTTACACTTTTGTTTAAGTATTCTTTCTTTGATCCACCAGCAACCGCGATAAACGTGTCTCTGTCACAAATTAAAACCGGTTGCCCTAAACTATCATACAAGGCTTCTGCATATTCTTTCGCAAAATCACTAAGTTCACTAATAGGAGAATATTTCTTTAGAATAACCTCCCCATCTCGATCTACGAAGATTTCCAAAGGATCTCCTTCACGAATACGTAACGTTCTTCTAATTTCTTTCGGTATAACGACCCTCCCGAGGTCATCAATACGACGTACAATACCAGTTGCTTTCATTTCTAAGTTGCCTCCTTCATCCGATGATAAAAAGAGATGATTTAATTTGGTTGAATTGATCAATTTATCCTTCTATTGAATAATTCACCTTTGTTGAAATTAGTATCTAACTTCTGGTGGTTTATATACATGTTGGGAAAGTTTTTTTGTAGAAGAAAATTACCCCAGTATTTATATAGACATGAAAAGGCATTCTTAAACCTTTTTTTCTAATATTGATTTTTTTGATGTATAAAAAAACTTCTCCTTTACTAGCAACATGCATACTAGTACGGAGAAGTTTATTTTATTATTTTAAGCACTAACGTTTTCTTTTTTTAACGTTCTTAATTGTTCTAGTATTTCTTTCACGCAATCTAACCACTCGTCATCGCTCATTTTATTTGTTGCAACAACAAGTTTAAATTTCGTTCCTTCTTGTCCTCCACCTACGTGGCGTCCATATTTTGCTATGAGCTGAGATAATTTCATCACATCTATTGTTTGTGACGCTTCTTCTGAAAATAGAATCGTAACCTGTTGCTTTTGCTGTTTTACGGAGTCAATTTTTTCTAATCTTGCTAGCACTTTAATTTCTGATACTTTTAATAAATATTGAACTTCCTTAGGATATTCTCCAAAACGATCTAAAAGTTCCTCTTTTAACTCCTCGATTTCTTCTATTGAGTCTAATCCTCGGAAACGCTTATATATCTCGATTTTTTGGCGACTATCTGATATATATACATCTGGTAAGTAAGCATCGAGTTCCACATCTAATTCTACCTCATGAGGCTTTTCTTCGTTAGTTGTTCCTATTCTTTGTTCAATAGCTTCTTTTAATAATTGAGAGTACATATCAAATCCGACAGAATCAATAAATCCATGCTGTTGCGCTCCTAATAAGTTACCTGCTCCACGTATTGATAAATCTCGCATCGCAATTTTAAATCCAGATCCAAGTTCAGTAAATTCCTTTATCGCCTGAAGTCTTTTTTCTGCGACTTCTGTTAACACTTTATCTTTTCGATATGTGAAATAAGCATATGCAACACGGTTAGACCTTCCTACTCGACCTCTTAGCTGGTAAAGTTGGGAAAGACCCATACGGTCGGCATCAAACACAATAAGTGTATTTACGTTCGGAATATCGACTCCTGTTTCGATAATAGTTGTACTAACTAACACATCTGCTTCTCCCTCTAAAAACTGAAGGATAACCGATTCAAGTTCATTCTCTGTCATTTTACCATGCGCTACAATAACCCGAGCATCTGGGACAAGCATCGAAATTTCCTCCGCTTTCCTTTCAATATCCTCTACCCTATTGTATAAAAAGAATATTTGACCATCGCGGGCCATCTCTCTTTCAATTGCCTCTTTCACTAGCGCACCATTGTATTCCATCACATATGTTTGAACAGGGAAGCGGTTTTCCGGCGGCGTTTCAATTACAGATAGATCACGAACTCCAAGCATGGACATGTGAAGCGTTCTCGGAATCGGTGTAGCAGTTAACGTTAATACATCAATATTCGCTTTTAATTTTTTAATTTTTTCCTTATGTGTTACACCAAACCGTTGTTCTTCATCAATAACTAATAAACCTAAATCTTTATATTTAACATCTTTTGATAAAAGACGATGTGTTCCAACCACAATATCGACCGTTCCATTGGCCAAACCTTTCATCGTTTCCTGCTGTTGTTTTCTTGAACGGAATCGACTTAACAAACCGATATTAATAGGGTAATCTTGAAATCTTTCTCTAATTGTTTCGTAATGTTGCTGAGCTAATATCGTCGTAGGTACTAGTATTGCTACTTGTTTTTCATCCATTATCGCTTTAAATGCTGCCCGGATTGCAACCTCTGTCTTTCCATAACCAACATCTCCACATAAAAGACGGTCCATCGGTCTTTCTCTTTCCATATCCTTCTTTATTTCTAGGATGGATCGTAATTGATCCTCCGTTTCGTTGTATGGGAAAGACGCTTCAAACTCACGTTGCATTTCAGCATCTGGAGAAAATGCATATCCTATACTAGCTTCACGTTCTGCATAAAGCTTAATTAAATCATCTGCTATGTCTTGAACAGATGACTCTACTTTTTTCCGCACTTTCTTCCAATCTGTTCCACCAAGTTTATATACTTTCGGTTCCTTACCTTCAGAGCCTACATATTTCTGAACTTGATCAATTTGTTCAACTGGAACGTATAGTTGATCGGTACCTTGATATTTAATGTGTAAATAGTCTTTATGAACACCATTAATTTGCAGCGTTTCGATTCCTAAGTACTTTCCTATTCCATGGTTTATATGTACTACGTAGTCGCCAACATTTAATTCTGAATAGCTTTTTATTCTCTCAGCGTTAGAAAGTTTTTGTCTTTTCTTTTGTAGTTTTTTCGCTTTCTTTTTGAAAAGTTCTTCTTCTGTTATTACTGCTAGTTTTTGAAGTGGTAGCTCAAAACCAGATTGCAAGTCTCCTTCTAACAATTGTACTTGTCCATGTAAGATAGGTGAATTGCTTTTTTGCTTCCTAGCTTCAATGTCATAATCGGAAAGGACTGCTTCTAATTTTTCCATACGTTCTTCGTTCGAACCTAATACAACAACTGCATAACCCGCTTTTTGCCATCTGTCCATTTCATTTTTAAGTAAATGCATTTGACCATGAAAATGTTGCATTGACTTCGAAGAAAGATTTACTAGATTTTCTGGATGCGTATGACTTACATGACGTAAAAATAACGATAAATAAACGTAAGGGCGTACCTTCTTTTGTAATGTTTGAATAAAAGAATGGGTTAACTTTACATCATGAACTATTTTCCCTTCAGCTATTAACTCTGTAAGCCATTCTGCCTCTTCCTTATCCAACGATTCCGCAGTTTCTTGAAGTCGACTAATTTCATCCATAATAACTATTGCATCTTCTGGTAAATAATCTAGTAAACTAGCTGGCTTTTCGTAGAAGACAGATAAATATTTATTTATCTCTTTTACTTCTTGGCCTGACCTTACCGTCTCTATTTCATGTGTAATGTTTTCAGCTAACAGTTGCTTTACTTTTTCTTCTTTTACCTTTTTGATTGATTTAGCTAATAAATGCTCTAATTTCTCTGCTCCACGCATCATTTCAAGCTTGGATAATAAAACCTCTGTTGCAGGCCCAATTTCAACCTTCGTATCACTTTTTTGAGAGCGTTGATCTTCTACATTAAAATAACGAATTGAATCAACTTCATCGTCAAATAACTCAATCCTCACAGCATATTCTTCCGTTAATGGATAAATATCAATAATTCCACCACGGATACTGAAATCACCTGGTGTTGACACCATTCCAACACGCTGATACCCAAGTCGAACAAGTTTTTCAGCCAATGAATCTAACTCTATTATTTTTCCAACTTCAAATGTCATTATTGACTGAAGCCACATATCCCGTTGTGGTAATATTTTTTTCACTCCTGCTAATGGAGCAATAATAATTCCCTTTTTTTGTTTCGCCAAAAAGTTTAACACTTCTAACCTTTGTGCTTTAAGCTCTGGGCTGGCAATTGCAACCTCAGCTGCTAATACATCATTTGCTGGAAATAAATAAAGTTCATCTTCTGAAAAAAGATTTGTAAAATCATCGTACAATTTTTGCGCATGATATAAATTGTGTGTTAACACTACGATAGGCTTTTGTAATTGTTCATACATCGATGTAATAAATAATGTTCTAGCCGATCCAGACAAACCAGCTACTAGCTGCTCCCGCAAACCTTCCTCTACACCTACAATTACAGATTGAAAATCATCGTTTTCTTTAAAATAAGGAATAAAACTACTTTTCATACCAGCCCTCCTCTCCTTAATGTTTTGACACAAAAAGGCTTTGGCAAGTACCAAAGCAAGTGTCATTATTGTATAAATTTTTCATATTGATGAAAATCAGGATTTCTATTAAGTGCCTCCTGACAATCTTCGCATATTGTTTGTACATGTATATCACCATTTTGTTGATATGAAATCATCTCTTGTCTCTCATCGTCACTTAAATGATGAAAGCCTAGTGCTTCTGAAAAAACGGAAGCATTCTCAATACTTCCAACACCACATTGGCAGTGTCTACAATGGTAATGAATAGCCACTTTGTTTTCCTCCCGTGCTTTTTAAGATTAGTATAAACATGGAAGGAAAATGTTATACAGCTTTTAAACCATTCTATTATTGATTAAATGTATTCATGACTTGTAAAAATGGAGTTTTCATTGATTCTTCACAAGCTTTAGCTGCTTGTTCGACAGATTCTTGTACAATTGGACGTTCTTCCACTGTAAATTTCCCTAAAACGTAATCTGAAATAGGCTGACCATTTGTAGGTCGATCAATTCCCATTCGAACACGATTAAATTGTTGCGTCTGAAGATGTTGTATTAATGATTTGATACCATTATGTCCACCTGCGCTACCTTTTTGCCTTAATCTTAATTTTCCTACTGGAAGGTCTAAATCATCATATATGACGTAAATGTCCTCTATTTCCACTTTATAATAATCTAATAATGGTCTTATACATTCTCCAGATAAGTTCATATATGTTAACGGCTTTACAAGAATTACTTTTTCACCATTTATTAGTCCTTGCCCAAATTGTCCTTTAAACTTTGATTGAGTTAAAGAGATATTCCATCTATTAGCCAATTCATCGATAACCATAAAGCCAATATTATGTCTTGTTTCAGCATATTTTGGCCCTGGGTTTCCAAGTCCGACAATTACTTTCATGCCTTCTTCACCTACTTCTACCTCTTGCTTTGAAAATATGGAACGTAACAATTGTATCATGAAACACCTTCCAAAAAATAATGTAATGATTCAAACATTTAAATATAGTGCTTTATAACGAGGTTTAAAATATATGTATATGATAGCTGATGAATGATAAAAATTCACACGTTCCTTATTTTCATTCCTCTTTATGCAAATTTTCACTTGTTTGATAGTCTCCCCTGAAAATAGGCGTGTTTAGAAATATTGCATTTCATTGTAGGCAACGTTTGTTTTTATACGTTTTAAGTTAGCCCGTTGCACTTCGCTGCAGACACTTGCTTTCCGCGGGGAGGGAGTCGAGCCTCCTCGGCTGCGCCTGTGGGGTCTCGACCTTCCCTCTACCTCCCGCTGGAGTCAAGTGTCTTCCGCTCCGTTCCACTCAGGGTACTAGATTTGGAAAGGTAAAAAATTGTAGCTGTTCAAAGTCGATCCATCCATTTTTCATTCTTTATGATGCAAATTTTCACTTGCATAGTGTCTACCTTAAAAGTAACAGGAATGTGCACGTGTCTTTGTTCTAAGTGGTATTACGTTTTCTATCTTTTAATCAAAAAGCGCAACCATGTGGTTACGCTTCTTCATTTACTTCAGTTGTTTCACGACCTTCTACATTTTCTGGTTGCCCAGCCTCTTGTTCTTCGCCGCTATTTATTTCTTCTTCTTGCTTCGGAGGTAAGATGGACGCAACAGTCGTTTCTAAATCTTGGTTTATCTCGAAGTTAGAGGAAGGGACATCAGCAAGAGTAACCGTATCTCCAACTACTAGATGACTAACATCAAGCTCAATTTGTTCCGGAACATCGTTTGGAAGCACACTAATAGAAACAGAGTGAAGGGATTGCTGTAACACTCCTCCATCTTTTACACCGCTAGCTTCTCCAGTTAAAACAATATTTACATCCACGTCAATTTTTTGCGAAAAATTGACGACTTGGAAGTCTAAGTGAACAAATTCAGATGATTTTAATGGGTCTCTTTGATAATCAGAAAGCATCACTTTTCTTTTGTCCGACCCAACAGCTAGCGTAATAATTCCGTTTCGCCCAACTTCTCGAATTGTTTTAATAAAATCTTTCTCATTAACTGCGATTGATTTGTTCGAAGTATTATTTCCGTAGACAACTGCTGGAATATAGCCTTCATTTCTTACTTGACTACGCCCAGACTTATTAAAACTAGAGCGTTCTTTTGCTTCTAATACAGCTTCCATATAATCACCTTCCTAGTAATATAAGAACTTGTCTATATATATCCATTCCCTATTACTAAAAAGTTAATCACAGAAAAAATATTTTTCACTCAATCAATCAAATAACGTACTAACTGATTTCTCTTCGTGTACACGTACGATTGCTTCTGCAATTAGCTCTGCAACAGACAATTGTGTAATCTTTGGAATACATTTTTCTTCTGGAAGAGCTATCGTATTCGTTACAACTAGCTCTTTAATTTTTGAGTTTTCAATTCTCTCGATAGCCGGTCCCGATAATACTGGATGAGTACAACAAGCGTATACTTCTTTTGCTCCATTTTCCACTAAAGCGTTAGCAGCTAACGTAATAGTACCGGCTGTATCAATCATATCATCAATAAGTATTGCTGTTTTCCCCTCAATATGACCAACAATGTTCATAATTTCCGCTACATTAGGACGAGGGCGACGCTTATCAATAATTGCAATTGGTGCTTTTAAGCGGTCCGCTAGTTTTCTTGCTCTTGTAACACCACCGTGGTCAGGTGATACGATAACAAGCTCATCTAAACCTTTACTTTCAAAGTATTCAGCAAGAATAGGCACACCCATTAAGTGATCTATTAGGATGTCAAAGAAACCTTGAATTTGTGGAGCATGTAAATCAAGTGTAATGATACGATGCGCACCAGCTGTTTCTAATAGGTTTGCAATTAATTTTGCCGTAATCGGTTCTCTTGCACGTGCTTTACGATCCTGTCTACCGTATCCATAATACGGCATAACAATATTGATTGTTTTAGCAGAAGCTCTTTTTAATGCATCAATCATAATTAACGTTTCCATAATGTGCTCATTTACCGGTGCACTTGTAGATTGGATGACGAATACATCACAGCCACGAATACTCTCTTCAATATTAATTTGGATTTCACCGTCGCTAAAACGAGTAACACTACTTTTTCCAAGCGTTGTTCCAACGTGTTGAGCAATTTCTTCCGCTAGAGCGATATTTGAATTTAAAGAGAAAACTTTTAAATTTGTGTTTGCATATTTATAAGACATGTTAATAAGAACCTCCGAAATTAAATTCATTTATTGCTTAATTTTTGAACGTAGTTTTCTTTATTTACTTGACGAGCCCTTGCAATAGATAATGCTTCTCCTGGTACATCTTCCGTAATAGTTGAACCAGCAGCAATATACGCACCTTTTCCAATTGTGACAGGTGCAACAAGATTAGAATTACATCCAACAAAAACTCCATCTTCTATTTTTGTTAAATGCTTTTTCGAGCCATCGTAATTTACTGTTATAGAACCGCAGCCAAGGTTTACATCTTTTCCGACCTCTGCGTCTCCGATATAACTTAAATGAGAAGCTTTACTTCCGTCTCCAAACGTGGACTTCTTTACTTCCACAAAATTTCCAAGCTTCACTTCGTTTCCGATTGTAGATGCAGGACGTATATGTGCAAATGGCCCAATTTGTACATCATTTCCAATTTCACTTTCATGAGCAACTGACTGACGGATAGATGTATTATTACCAATCACACAATCTTTAATTTCAGAATGTGGTCCAACATGACAATCCTCGCCTATTGTTGTTTTTCCGATAATAACCGTTCCTGGATAAATGACTGTATCTCTACCTATCATAGCTTCTGCTGAAATATATGTGTTAGCTGGATCAATAATAGAAACACCGTTTACCATATGTTTTTTATTGATACGTTTTTGCATAATTTGTTCAGCCTGACTTAAAGCAACTCGGTCGTTTACACCTAACGTTTCATCTAGATCTAACGTTTGGTACGCTGTTACAATTTCATTTTGATTTTTTAAGATTTCAATCACATCTGGTAAGTAATATTCCCCTTGAACATTATCATTAGATACATTTGTAAGCGCTTCAAATAGTGCCTCATTATCAAAACAATATGTTCCAGTATTAATTTCTGTTACTTTTAACTCATCCTCCGAAGCATCTTTATGCTCGACAATCTTCTTCACATGTCCGTTATTATCGCGAATGATTCGACCATAACCAGACGGGTCTTCTGCATAAGCAGTCAAAATAGTTGCTTTTGCTCCAGTTGTTTCATGCTGCTCAACAAGCTTCTCCATCGTTTCAGGTGTAATAAGTGGTGTGTCGCCACAAATAACGAGGGTAATTCCTTGTAGATTATTTAAGATTGGTGCTGCTTGTATCACTGCATGTGCAGTTCCTAATTGCTCTTCTTGAAGAACATAGTCACTACGATTTCCTAAATGGTTTTTTACCATTTCAGCTCCATGTCCTACTACCGTCACTATTTTTTCTAAATTCAAACTGGTTACATGATCTACAACATGTTCAACCATAGGTTTTCCACATACTGGATGAAGCACTTTATATAATTTCGACTTCATTCTTGTTCCTTGTCCGGCTGCTAATATGACAGCATATTTATTAACCATAACAGGCCTCCATTTACCTAATTATCCATTACGAATATATCCTAAATACGATAGGTTTTCAAGGAAGTTCATAAAAGTACATTTATTTTACAAATTAATTTAGTGCGCGAACACGTTTTTGGGGATAATTGTTAAAAAGACAAAATTAAAGGCTGCCGACTAATGTCGACAGCCAATGGCAAATATACCTTTTTTAAGAAAAATTTTATGATGCCCCTGCTCCTGCTTCTTCATACTCAACTTCTAACTCGCCTAAGCGGTCATATTCCGCTAATACAGCGTCTTGAATCTTAGAACGAGTTCCAGAGTTAATCGGATGAGCAATGTCACGGAACTCCCCATCTGGTGTACGTTTACTTGGCATCGCTACGAATAACCCATTGTTTCCATCAATTACACGAATATCATGAACAACGAATTCATGATCTAATGTAATAGATGCTATCGCTCTCATGCGACCATCAGTATTAACGCGGCGTAATCTTACGTCAGTTACTTCCATTCTGTTCACCACCTTTTACTTTAAACAAAAACTTAGTATTATAAATTCTCCGAAAATTTTCAAAATCCTTCTAAATACTAAAAGTTTTTTTTAAAAAAGTGAATAAACATGAAAAAACTACTTTATTAATGCGATTACTTCAATTTCTATTAATACATCTTTCGGTAACCTTGCCACTTCCACACAAGATCTAGCTGGTTTATGACTATGAAAATACTCTCCATACACTTCATTTATAGCCTGGAAATCATCCATGTTTTTGATAAAAACAGTCGCTTTCACAACGGTATCTAAGCTTGCACCCGCTGCTTCTAATACTGCCTTTAAGTTATGAAAAACTTGGTGCGTTTGTTCTTGTACATTTCCATCCATTAATTCCCCATTCGGCTTTAAAGGAATTTGACCAGAACTATAAAACATATTATTCACTACAACGCCTTGTGAATATGGACCAATAGCTTGCGGTGCATTTAAAGTTTTTACAATTTTCACAGTACATACCTCCTAGATTTTATTCATTACTTTTTGACATTACCGTTAAAAAATTTCCTGGGTTCACTTCAATTTGACGATCTCTTTCATTTACGTTCTCTAATTTCACTAATGAAATATAATCTTCTACTAGTCGCTCTTCTACGTTTTCTGATTCCACTAGAACTCCTATACCCGCCACGTTCGCTTGGAATTCGGCTAATAAATTTACCATTCCATTAACCGTTCCACCAGCTTTCATGAAATCATCAATAATTAACACGTTTGAACCCGTTTCTAAGCTTCGTTTTGCTAACAACATCGTTTGAATTCTTTTAGAAGACCCTGATACGTAGTTTATACTTACTGTTGATCCTTCTGTTACTCGACTATCTCTTCTAACAATAACTACAGGAACGTCTAAATAACTTGCAACAGCGTGCGCAAGAGGTATCCCTTTCGTTGCCATTGTCATAATAATATCGACTTTTGTGTCTTTAAAGGCTGTTGCAAACATTTTGCCGATTTTGTTCAATAGCTTCGGATTACCTAATATATCAGTCATATATAAATAGCCACCGGGTAATAAACGGTCCGGCTTCGCAATTAATTCACTCAGTTCCTCAATAAATTGTGTGGCCTCTTCCAAGCCTGTATATGGAATATATTTCACTCCACCCGCTGCACCTGGAATTGTTAATAATGATCCAATACCTTGCTGTTCAAACGTTTGCTTAATAATCCCTAAATCTTCGCTAATTGAAGACTTCGCTGATTGGTATCTATCCGCAAAGTATGACAAAGGAACTAACGTCTGTGGGTTTTGGAGCAGATAATGAGTCATATCTACGAGGCGACCGCTTCTTCGCAGTTTCATGGAACCCCTCCTAAAATCCGAAAATTTTATAGTAAATATACCATTAATATACGGATTTAATCAAGTTTATTCTGTTCTCCAATAAGTCGAACCGCAAACACTTGATCACAAAATCCTCTTAATCCATTGTACATTCGATGTAATCGGGAATCATGTTGAACTAGTCCAAAAACTGTTGGGCCACTTCCACTCATTAAGACCGCATCTGCTCCAAAACGTTTCATTTGTTCTTTTATTTGGGCAACTTCAGGATAAAGTTTTAAAGTAACAGATTCTAACACATTCCCAACTAACTTTGTAACTTCTTCATAGTTTTGGTTTTTAATTGCCTCTACCATACCATCAACATTTGGATGATTTACTTTCTTTAAATCTAAATTATTATATATTTCAGCCGTTGATACACC
This sequence comes from Sutcliffiella cohnii, assembly GCF_002250055.1. NCBI lineage: Bacteria > Bacillati > Bacillota > Bacilli > Caryophanales > Bacillaceae > Sutcliffiella > Sutcliffiella cohnii. The sequence goes on along the minus strand of NZ_CP018866.1, from coordinate 4,651,582 downwards.
TGTTGTTGGCTTCGCAAGAACGACCCAACAATGCGGAGGTGCAGGAATAGGTTGGATGATTTCGCCTCTTCCCGTCGCTAAAGCTGTGCCCCCGTATACACAGAAAGAAACGTCAGAACCGATTTCTGCTCCTAGTACTGCCAATTCATCTAATGTTAGCCCAAGATTCCATAATTTATTTAATCCCCTTAGCGTAGCAGCTGCATCACTACTTCCTCCCGCTAAGCCAGCAGCAACTGGGATAATTTTTGATATTTCAATCGATACCCCTTTTGTAACTCCATACTTTTTTTGGAGTAATTGTGCAGCTTGATATGCTAAATTACGGTTATCGTCTGGCACAAATCGATTATGCGAAATAATTTCGATTTGTCCATCCGTTCTTTCTGTTAGCTCAATTCGGTCAGCAAGGTCGATTGTTGTCATTACCATTTTCACTTCATGAAAACCATCTTCCCGCTTATATAGAGCATCTAGCGATAAATTTATTTTAGCTGGGGCTTTTTCTAACACCTTCACTTTTTTCACCTACTTTTTCGTCTCTCCATTGATTATTTATGTATTGTACCATTATCTTGTACGTTGTGAAACTTCCATCATAAAAACAATATCGACTTATAAATCAATCCACATAACATGTTGTAATAATTTTTATTAACAAAGAAAAACCGAAGCGCAGGCTTCGGTTGTCGTATCTTTGAAATTTTATTATTGATTACCTTTTTGAGCAAGTTGACGTTCAGCAATTTCAATAGCTCGTTTTACCATGTTTCCAGCATCTTTAGCCCGGATTCCTCCCCAGCCTTCTTGCTGCACTACATCATAAAAACCTAACTCTTTTGCTAGCTCCTCTTTTAACTGAGGAGACATAATACCTCTACGACGTCTGCCCATGTTACGCAACCCCTTTCAAAATGATACGACATTATTAGTATGAATAAGTATTACGTAATTTATTTCATGCAAAAATTTGATTGTATAGTATTTATTTTCATGGCACATATTAACAAGACCTGAATTAGAACAAAATAAAAAGCAGCAAACTTTTGTCTACTGCCCACTTAAAGCCATATTACCTTGTTCTTCAATAAATGTAAGTTGTACCGTTTCTGTGAGGACATCTGCATAGCTGTAGGATACACGTTCAAACGCATTTTCATCTTGATCTAGTTCAATAACAAAGACAGATGGATATGTTTCTGCTAAAACACCTACACGCTCAATAGTTTTTCTACGACCACCGTTCGCACGAAGAGTTAATCTCTTCCCTAAGTTAGAATCTAACGTACTTTTAATATCATTTAGCGTTTTTCCCATTTTTACTCCACCTCACTATTTTTAAGTATAGCACAAAACGTGAAAAAAGACAAATAAAACTTTAAATTATATCAACCAGATATAAAGTTCGTCAATATAATTTAATCAACAATTATCTCCAAATGTCTACAATTACTTTGCACCAATAGTTCCGTTACTATGTAAAAATATTTTAAAAACTTTTACTTCGCTTGATATATAAAATAAAAACCTCTATTACTCATAGTGAACAACACAAAAAAACTTCTAACGAAAATTGTCAGAAGTCTTCTTCATGTTTCCGATACGGCATACCTGTACGAAGTAATCCTCTCGTTTCAATACCGCCTAATCCCTTTTCTCCTGTTAATGTGTTACGTAATACATCCCACACATTTACCCTATCCATAAATGGGGTGAAACATATTCTAGCAACAATATACACAGGATCTAAGGCGTGTATATTTACTCTAGAAGGTGAACTCGCAAAATTCGCTCCTGCCCTAATTAATGATTCAAAATGAGACTGACAAGCTCCTGCAAAGATGACAAGCTGATCTAAGTGAGGGACTTTTTTTCTAGCTTCTTTTACTGTTTGAACAAAATGGCGTGAATGACGGTATGCTTTTATATCTGATACTTTTCCTTTTGATTTCGAATATGCATCATGACCAGTAATAACAATAATATCTGGTCTATGCTTATCGATTAATTCTCCAATCTTTAAATGCATTTCTTTTTCATGACAATGCACCCCTTGAACTGGCACTTGAAATTTTGAATACAAATCTAAACACTTTTGTAAGTAGAGAGGATCTCCATCTATATGCAAAACTTTCCCCGGCACTTGAAAATATTCATTATCGGTTTGATATCCTCCTGTAACCTCGTATTCACTTTTTTCACGAATTAACTCGTAATCTTGCTGAAAAAGATATAAGGAACGACTTAATCTCATATCTTCTACTTTTTTTCTTTCTTGTACTTCAATATTGTCCATCTTTCTTAAATCACCATAAGGTGCATCCGCCATTAAGCGAACATCCTCCCCATATAGAAGTACTATTTTTTCTCCTTTCTCATTGTGATATATATCAATAACTCGGAATAGCAAGTCAAATTTATATGATGCTCTTGCAACAATATCTCCAACATTTATATTCATCGTTACTCCCTCCAAAACCAAAAAAGCTTAGGTGTTTTTCTCGGTCAAGTAAATACATTCTCCCTTATCACAAACAGAGAGTAAAAGCCATTGGGACCACAACACCGGAGCTTGACGTCACTTCAAGACTATAAGATAAACGTTAATCCATTTAACTGCTCCGTTAAACAGATTTTTCACTTTTCGCTTGCGGTCAGATTATCAAAAACTTCTCTCTCCAGAACACCGCACCCTAAGTTCTATCAAAAGTTTTACTCACTTCATAACTGGAAGACGAGCAGCTAACTTAACAGCCACCTAAACTAGACTATGCAACCAAATACCCCTTGGTGATTAGAAAAGCGTAGGTGAATCGCTTAGGGTCCAATCAAACTGTGTACCGGAAGTAGCGGATGGGCTAGACATACAAGGAGCCGCAGACAACTAGCTTATAAAAAAAAATAGACTTGCTCTAAAAAGCAAGTCCATCATTTATTTAACAATTTATAAAGCGTGTCACTTAGAAAACCGAACTCCTCAATAGATAACGTTTCTCCGCGTCGTTTCGGGTCAATCTGAGCCATTTGTAGCGCTTCTAATATCGAATCTTTCTCTACCTTTCCATTCGGCAAATTCGTTGATAAGTTATTTAAAATCGTTTTTCTTCTTTGTGCAAAGCTAGCACGCACGACAGAGAAGAAAAATTCCTCATCTAAAACAGTAACAGCTCTACCCTTCCTAACGGTTAGTCTAATAACCGCCGAATCAACGTTAGGCTGTGGGACAAATACAGTTTTAGGGACAATCATTACGGTTTCGGCATTTGTATAATATTGAACTGCAATAGATAACGACCCATAATCTTTCGTACCAGGCTTAGCAGTCATTCTATCTGCCACTTCTTTTTGAAGCATAACCGTTATGGACTGCAGAGGTAAGTCTTCTGATAGCAATTTCATAATGATTGGTGTTGTTACATAGTAAGGAAGATTAGCAATTACTTTTAACTCACTATAAGGCTTTAACTCTTCCTTTAACACTTTCGGTACGTCAGCCTTTAAAATATCTTCATGAATAATTTTAATATTGTTATAAGGCTCTAACGTTTCTGCTAGTATTGGCAATAGTCGTTGATCAATTTCAAATGCAATCACTTGACCTGCTCTTTTAGCGATTTGCTCCGTTAATGCTCCAATCCCTGGACCTATTTCAATGGCAGCTGTTTCTTCTGTTACTTCAGCTGCGTCTACAATATTTCTTAATATATTTGTATCAATGAGAAAGTTCTGCCCTAAGCTTTTTTTAAACGAAAAGCCATACTTTTCTAATATTTGCTTTGTTCGAACAGGTGTTGCAATATCTTTATGCATTTAGCTTTCCTCCTGGTTAATTTGTGACACCGCTTCTTCTAGTTGCTCCGTCGTTATTTGGAACATTTGGAGTCTTTTTTGCAGCTGTTTCCCATTAGTATAGCCTATATTTAATATGTTTCCGAGACGCTCTCTTCTCACCTTTGACGCTGGATGGGAAACTAAATGGTAATCAATCAAAACAGACATAGGGATAAGCTCGCTTTCCCCTTCATACGATTGATGAAGCCCAGTTAGAGCCTTAATAATTGATTCTTTACTTGCATGCTCCACTCCGATGCCCCTTCCATTTTTCCCTTTAGCTAGTTCCTTCGGCAGGAAGGCATGTTTACATTCTGGTACATACTCTGATATAGTATGTCTTATTTTTTGCCCTGGAAAGTCTGGATCGGTAAATACGATCACACCTCTAGTTTTTTGTGCATGTTTAATCCGTTCCAAAATTTCTCTATTAATAGCAGATCCTCCTGTTTCAATTGTATCTGCATCAACTGCGTTTTTTATCGCTACTGTATCGTCTTTTCCTTCCACAACGATTATTTCTTTTATTTTCATTTTTTCCTCCGAAATCATGCAACTTTTCATATGTACATACGTCTATATATATAGAGTTGTTTTTATGTTTTTATATTATAACGCAAAACGTTAAAAAAAGCGCAACAAGGCTTGAATTAGTATTTGTATTAATAACACCCCGAAAACTAATTTTGAGCCAAGAGGATTAAAAAATAGGCTGTATACGATTTATAGCTAGAATGTAAATAAAAAAACAGAGGTAAAAACACCTCTGCTCTTTACGTTAATCTAAAATTGTAATCTTTACACGCTTTGATCCCCAGCGGTAAGCACTTTGCTTATCTGGGAAAAATACGTCAATTTTATTTCCAACAATCGCACCACCAGTATCTCCAGCTACTGCATAACCGTAACCTTCAACATGAACTTTTGTTCCTAAAGGTATAACGCTAGGGTCAACGGCAATAACCTTCATATTAGGGTTAGCCTTTAAATTGATTCCCGTGCTCGTTATTCCACTACACCCGTTACAATTAGCAGTATACGCTGTAGATGAAACATAAAATTCTTTTGACGATGAACTGTTGCTTCTAGAGACCTGTTGTGGTTGAGGAGCTTGCTTCGTTCCAACTGCCACAATTCGGTCACTACTATCTTTCAATGTCTTTGTTTCTACTAATTCTCTTGAAACTTCTTTACCATTTTCGATAATAACTTCGTAATGCTTAGCAACTAAACCTTCTTGACCTTGTTGAACAACTTTTTCTTTACCTTTGTTTAAAGAATTATCATTTCTCGTAACAACACCAAATTTTATCGGTTCTTCCACTACATCGGTGACTTTTTCAACTCTAATAACTTCCACATTAGAATCGCTCGTAACCATTGCTTTTAATCCAGGCTCAACTCGGTCTAAATCATTTAACGTAATTTCTTGCTGTTCTAAAAAGTCAGCGACCGTAGTCGAAGTTGACCACACTTGTTGTTCTTCTCCACCAACTGTTAAGGTAAGTTCAAATGCTTGCTCATATACAATGTTTATATCCTTTTCTAACTCTGTATCAAGACTAGGATTAATTTTATCGTGTTTCGATACTGTTATGTTTTGCTGAGCTAAAAGCTCTTTTACTGTTTTCGCCGTTGTCCAAACGATTTGCTCTTCGTTATTAACATTAAGCGTAATCTGTTTGGCTGGTTCCCATACTATTTCCATCGAGTTTGTAACAAGCTCTGAGCTCTCCGGAAATAAATAGTCTTCTGATCGAACAGTGATGTCTAGTTCATTAAGGATGTCTGCCACAGTTTTAGCATGAGTTCGAACGTTTACTTCTTCCCCATCAACGTTAACTGTTACGGACGCTTTTGTCGCTTCGTATGTACCGAAGCTTAGTATGGTTAGGAAGACTATAAAACTAGTAATAATAATAACTAATTTTTTTCTCCCCATAGAACCGGAAAACAGTTTTTTCATGTTTTGAAACATGCAAAAACGCCTCCTTCTCCTTGGATGGATTATAAACAGTTGTTTCTGCCTTGTCAACCCCTCCCTTTATTGCCCTGACGTATTGTTTATTATGCAGACAATCTAAAAAAAAGGAAAGCATAACTTCTCGACAGTTTATCCTATGAGGAAAAAGAGGCATGTAGAACTTTTTTGAATTAGTTTATAATTGGACAAGATTCTTCCATAAATTACATGTGTTTGTGTCGATTAATGCCGAATAGTTTTTCTGCATTTTGAGTTGTTTGTCTTGCAACTTCTTCGTATGAAATATTTTTTAATTCTGCAATTTGCTCTGCGATATACTTCACGTAACCTGGCTCATTTCGCTTCCCACGAAATGGGTGCGGTGTTAAATACGGGCAATCCGTTTCAATAAGTAATTTATCTAAAGGAATCTCTTTAGCCACTTCTTTCGGTTTTTTTGCATTTTTAAAGGTAACGGGACCACCTAACGAGATATAAAAATTCATATTTAAACATTGATGTGCCACTTCTATACTACCAGTAAAGCAATGCATGATCCCCCCAACCGTTTGAGCATCCTCTTCTTTTAATATTGTTACGACATCTTCTGTTGCATCACGGTTATGTATAACTATTGGCAATTTTAATTTTTTAGCAAGGCGAATTTGTTTACGGAAAACTTCCTGTTGAACCTCCTTTGGAGATTTGTCCCAATAATAATCTAATCCCATCTCCCCTATTGCAACTACTTTTTCATGCTGGGATAATTTTTCTATCCATTGTAAGTCTTCATCCTTCATGTCAATTGCATCTACTGGATGCCATCCAATTGCTGCGTATATAAAGTCATATTGATCAATTAACTCCATTGCACGTGTAATGGTAGGTCTATCAAAACCTACAACAACAATTTTCGTTACCCCTTCACTCATAGCCCGATCAATCACTTCTTGTAAATCTTCTTCATATTGATGAGCATTCAAGTGGGCATGTGTATCAAACAACAAAGAGAACACCTCATTTTAATTTAGTTATGATTATTCTTTCCTAATTCAAAAAAGGAAAAGGTGTTACCCGTCGTTACACGTGAAACACCTATTTCCAAATAGTATTTCTATATAATTATTATTTTACTTTGGCACCTATCGGTAATTCCTCATCTACAGTAGCTAGTGATAATACACCGTCTTTTTCTCCAGCTAATATCATTCCTTGCGATAATTCACCTCTAAGCTTAACTGGTTTTAAGTTTGTGACACAAATAACTTTCCTTCCAACAAGCTCTTCTGGTTTATAAAATTCTGCAATTCCGGACACGACTTGTCTCTTTTCAAATCCTAAGTCTAGCTGAAGTTTTAGCAGCTTATTAGCCTTTTTAACAGGTTCCACTTCTATTACTTTTGCTACCCGCAAGTCAACTTTAAAGAAATCATCTATTGTTATTTCCGGTAGAGTTTCTTCCTGCTCTTCTTGTTCCTTTTCGATTGTAGGAGCAGAACTTCCTGACATAGAGGTTTTAATATATTCTACTTCATCCGCTACTTCTAACCTTGGAAATAATGGCTCACCTTTTTCTATTTTTGTCCCTTCAGGTATAACTCCCCAAGTTTGGATACTATCCCAATTTGTCAAAGTAGATTCGTTAACTCCTAGTTGACTGAAGATTTTGTCTGGTGTTCTTGTTAAAAATGGCTTTAACATTACACTTGTATATCGCAAACTTTCTGCTAAATGAGTCATGACAGAAGCGAGTCCCTCTCTGTTTTCTTCATCTTTTGCTAACACCCAAGGTTGCGTTTCGTCTATATATTTATTTGTACGGCTTACTAATTGCCAAATCGTACTTAGAGCTACGGAAAACTCCATTTTCTCCATCGCTTGCTCATAATTAGTTACAGTATCTTTTGCGAAATTAGATAGTGTTTCATCATAATTCGTTACATTTCCATTGTATGTTGGTACTACACCATCAAAGTATTTCCCAATCATCGCTACAGTACGGTTTAATAAGTTTCCAAGGTCATTCGCTAAATCAAAGTTTACACGATCAACAAATCCCTCTGGCGTAAATACCCCATCTGAACCAAACGGTACTTCTCGTAATAAATAGTAGCGAAGAGCATCTAATCCGTAACGGTCTATTAAAGTATTTGGGTCCACTACATTTCCTTTAGATTTAGACATTTTCCCATCTTTCATTAATAGCCAACCGTGTGCAAATACTTGTTTAGGTAACGGTAAATCTAACGCCATTAACATAATTGGCCAATATATTGTATGAAAACGCACAATTTCTTTACTCATTAAATGAACATTAGCCGGCCAGTATTTTAAATATTTTTCGTCATTATCTGAACCGTACCCTAATGCAGTAATATAGTTGGATAGCGCATCAATCCAAACATAAATAACATGTTTAGGATCTCCAGGAACTTTTACTCCCCAGTCAAACGAAGTTCTAGATACTGCTAAATCTTCTAATCCTGGTTTTATGAAGTTATTGATCATTTCGTTTTTCCTAGACTCTGGTTGAATAAACGTAGGATTTTCTTCGTAGTATTGAAGAAGTCGATCAACATACTTACCCATGCGGAAGAAATAAGATTGCTCTCTAACTAATTCAACTGGGTGTCCACTATCTGGACTTTTCCCACCAACAACTTTTCCATTCTCCATGATTGGGTCGACTAATTGAGTTTCTGTATAAAAAGTCTCATCTGGAACAGAATACCAACCTTCATATTCGTCTAAATAAATATCTCCTTGATCAAGCAGTTTTTGAAAGATTTTTTCGACTGTTTCTTTATGACCTTGATCCGTTGTACGAATGAAATCATCGTATGAAATATCCATCTTGGCCCAAAGCTCTTTAATACCAACTACGATATCATCGACATATTTTTGAGGCGAGACACCTAGTTCTTCCGCTTTTCTTTGTATTTTTTGACCATGCTCATCTGTACCCGTTAAGTACATCACATCATATCCACGCATTCTTTTGTAACGAGCCATCGCATCCCCTGCAACCGTAGTATACGCATGACCAATATGTAATTTACCACTTGGATAATAAATGGGAGTAGTAATATAAAATGTTTTTTGTACCAACACAATATCCTCCTTTTGTACGAATTGTATATAAAATGGAAGTTAATTAGTATCATTAATAGATACATCTTAACCTAATTCTTCTTATTATTATACATTCTTTCACTCCTGAATGGTAACTACTACTTCATCGAAAGGAAAACTACAAAAACATTGTTTCGACAAGTTTATGTAGAATATGTCGTATTTTGTCGAATTTGCTCGTCATCTATTTTTAGTGCATTATTTTTTTGGAAAAAATATATTATTCACCAAATAGTATTACTTTATGAAGAATGTTGATTTTATAGGGTTCTCACCGAGTATATTATACATATTTTAATAGAAGTACAAAATTCTAGAATAAAATGATTGACGGAAAATGTAAATACTGCTATGATTGTTTCATAGAATAAATGTCGAATAATGACGAAACACTATGCCAAAAACCATACATGATTTATAAAATGAAGGGAGAAAAACAAATGAAATCTACAGGTATTGTACGTAAAGTTGATGAGCTTGGCCGAGTGGTGATTCCAATTGAACTTCGTAGAACTTTAGGAATTGCTGAGAAAGACGCATTAGAAATTTATGTAGATGATGAAAAAATCATCTTAAAGAAATACAAACCAAACATGACTTGCCAAGTTACTGGTGAAGTTTCTGATGATAACCTTACTTTAGCAGAAGGTAAAATCATCTTAAGCCGTGAAGGTGCAGAAAAAATCGTGGAAGAAATCCAAAATAGATTAGTAACAAAATAATGTAAACAGCAAAAGCTTCAAGTGGTTGATTTTAACTCAACACTTGAAGCTTTTTTCATTTTAAGGAGGTTATAACACTGGAAAGCTTGTGGATAGCTTTTGACATCTTTTGTTACGTCTAGCTCTGGCGACATAGCCCTCGAGACATAAGTCAGTCACTTCCCGTCGACAAAACCTTCAGCGCCATACCTTTCTTGTCGAGCCAGAGCGAGACGCCTCCGCTTTTATTCTTTATTAATTAATATGATAGGATTGGTACACTTCTCGCTTCGGTATATTTCTTTCTTTTGCTACTAGCTTGATGGCATCCTTAGAAGAATGTCCTTCTTCTATCATTTGTTGAACATGTTCTTCAATTGATAAATCTACCCACCACTCTGTTTCCTCATCTTCTTGCTCCATTTCAATGCCTTCAATAATTAAACAGCATTCTCCTTTTACTTCATGCTGTTTTATTTTTTCGAGCACTTCCCCTACAGGTCCTCTTACGAACTCTTCAAAACGTTTTGTTAGCTCTCTACTTAAAACTATATTTCGATCACCTAATTGTTCCTGAATGAGTACTAATGTTTCTTTAAGACGGTGAGGAGACTCATATAAAATAATCGTATCTTTTAATTTTTTAAACGCATCTAGCTCTTTTTTCTTTTCTTTTTTTTGTCGATTTAAAAAACCGTAAAAGTAAAATGGTTGTGCTCGTAAACCTGATGCTATTAAAGCCGTTAACGCAGCGTTAGCTCCTGGTACAGGTATGACATATAGTTTTTCTTTTATTGCTTCTACTACTAATTCATATCCTGGATCGGATATACAAGGCATTCCGGCATCACTAACTAAAGCAACGTCTTTTCCTTCTTTCAGTAATTGGATTACTTTGTAACCACTTTGTTCTTTATTATGTTCATGATAACTTATTAACGGTGTTGCAATTTCAAAGTAATTACTTAACTTTTTTGTTTGTCTAGTGTCTTCCGCAGCAATAATATCTACTTCTTTTAATATTCGTAGAGCACGATATGTAATATCTTCTAAATTTCCTATCGGTGTTGCCACTAAGTATAATCGTCCATATTCGTATTTATCGGAAAAACTAGACTGTGTCCATTGCTCCATTCCATAATCCCTCTTTTATATAAATTTCCTTTTGTTTTCTTGTTAATTGTTTAAAGCGGTATTCTGCTTGCATCGCAGCTCTTTTTGTTGAATATTGCTCTTGATAGATTAGATGGACAGGGGTTCGATATCTCGTATATTTTGCACCTTTTCCCGCATTATGTGCATCAATTCTTTTAGCAACATTATTTGTATAACCAGCATAATAAGACTTGTCCGCACATTGTAATACATAAAAATAGTGTTCATTATTCTCCATACAATATACTCCTAATTTCAGGTGTATACTCGTTATCTTCCGTATAAACAATTAACGGTGGCAAAACCTTTAGATCTTTCTTTCCGTCTTTTATTCCTTCAATTAATAAGGTATTTGCTTCTTTTCCCTCTTTCGGGTGAACTAGCCTCATCCGTTTCGGTTCTAATTTATATTTTCTCATTAACGTTATGATATCAATCAACCTTCCAGGACGATGAACAAACGTTGCTTTTCCCCCTTGTTTTAATAATTGGCTACTTACTTGGATAACATCCTCTAGCGTACAATATATTTCATGACGTGCAATCGCTAAATGTATATTGTCACTAATCTTCTCTTCGGATACAGTTGGAAAAAAAGGAGGATTACATGTAACACTATCATACTTTTCTTTTCCTAATTGTTTTGGCATATCTTTTAAGTCACCATGTATAATTGATAATTGCTCTTCTAAGTTATTATATGTAATACTTCTCTTTGCCATATCTGACAACCGTTCTTGTATTTCAACCCCAATGATGGAGGCTTTCGTTCTAGAGCTCATTAGTAACGGAACTACTCCATTTCCACTACATAAGTCGACAATGCTCCCCTTTTGAATTGGTATAGACGCAAAACGAGATAACAACACTGCGTCTAAAGAAAACGAGAACACAGAAGGACTTTGTATAATTCTTAAATTTTCCGCTAGTAAATAATCTAATCTTTCATCACCTTGTAACTGTACCATATTTATTTCCTTTCTATGACGAGCATTAATGGATTAATTGTTGGTGTTAAAAAAATAAATAGTTATAAAATTAGTCTCTCTTAACACGTAAAGAAAAAGTCGCCAAAAATAGGCGACCTTTACTTTTTATTAAGGAAGGAGAGGCAAAATAAGCAATCCCCTTCTTTTCTTGGGCTTCCGAAATGTAAGTTACAAATATGAAATCCCTCTTGATATAAGCGAGCTAAATTATCATAGCCTTCCCCAATTTCCGCCCTTTGCTCATCTTTTTTCCCTTCTGTTTCTTTGTCTATCTTTTCAATATTTTCTTCAGAAGGAGAAAAGTGCTCTAGACGGTTGCGAAGATGAATATTTTCAACTTGTAGGTTGTGGTTTTCCTCAATAAAAAGGGCTAGCTGTTCTTTTAATTCACCTAATTGCTTATATAAGTGACCTATTTGCTCTTCCATGTTCGTAACCGAATCAAATATTTGTTTCTTGTCCAATATCTCCACCTCATTAATCTGTGGCTTGTATCGAAACGGTTCCTTCTTTGATTAATTCATCTAAGGTGTATTCAATAACCTTTTCTTCTTCTAGCAATTGTACTTGTAATACTCTTTCTAAAATATTTAAGCCAACTACTTTACCTTCACCTCTAGGTGTTGCAATTACCTCATCTAAATCAGGTAATTGCTCTTTTGCAGATTCGTATTCGTCGTTTTCATATTTTAAACAACACATTAATCGTCCGCAAAGCCCTGAAATTTTAGAAGGATTTAAAGATAAATTTTGGTCTTTAGCCATCTTAATCGATACTGGTTCGAAATCTCCAAGGAAGGTGGAGCAACAAAGCATCCGACCACAAGGTCCAATACCACCGAGTAATTTTGCTTCATCACGAACACCAATTTGACGTAATTCAATCCTAGTTCGGAAAATAGCTGCTAAATCTTTTACAAGTTCACGGAAATCTACACGACCATCAGCTGTAAAGTAAAAAATAACTTTGTTTCGATCAAAGGTATATTCTACATCTACAAGCTTCATGTCAATTCCATGTTCTGCTACTTTTTCAAAACAAATGTGAAACGCTTCTTCTGCCGCTTTTTTATTCTCTTCTACAATTAAGCGATCTTTCTGGTCTGCAATTCGAAGTACTTTCTTTAATGGAAGTACTATATCTTCCTCTTCCACCTTTTTCCCAATCAAAACTGCTCTACCGTACTCGATTCCTCTTACTGTTTCTACAATTACAAATTCGTTCTCATTTATATTAAGCCCATTTGGGTCAAAATAATATATTTTTCCCGCTTTTTTAAAGCGAACTCCTACTACTTCATACAAGCTACTATCCCTCCTGCAAGTTTAGTGCTATTTGCTCCATTAATAAATGAGCATTTACGTTTGACGCTAACCTAGACTTGCTTTGTAATATAAAAGATAGTTGATCAACAATTTTACTTTGAGTTGTTTGCAATGATTGTTTTTCAATCAATTCGAGCTGATCAATAAAAACTATCTCCTCATTTTTTTGAAGCTGTGCATATAACATATCTTTATATATATATAATAATAAATCTAGTCCTATTTCTAACTGACTTCTATCTGGGAAATGCGGCATCCATTTTTCATGAATAAATAGTAAGGCTTGTTGTGGTCTTACTTGCAATGTTTCATATAATTTTATCACTAATAATCTTGCTTCTGCAAACCAGTCGTCTGTTAATAGTTCTAAAGCTTCATTCATATCATTCGTTAGTTGTGCTACGGTTGTGGATATAGACGGTGAATATCCTTGTTCCACTAGCTTGTCTATCAATCTTTTTGAGGTTAACGCTTGGAAGGACAAAGGCTGACATCTTGATATAATCGTATTTAATATTCGGTGGATATTTTCCGTTAATAAAAAGGCATAAGTCTCTTGGTTCGGTTCTTCTAAAAATTTCAACAAGCTGTTAGCAGCACTTGTTGTCATTTTATCAGCATGATCAATAATATATATTTTTTGCTTTGATTCTAATCCTGTTTTTGAAAATTCTTCTTGTAGGTACTGAATTTGATGTTTTTTAATCGAATTTCCATCTGGTTCAACAACATGAACATCAGGGTGATTTCTTGATTCGATCCTTTTACAATTTACACATTGATGACATGGATCTTCTCCATCTCGGTTTTTACAAAAGAGGCTTTTAGCAAATAAATAGCTTGTCTCTTTTTTCCCAGTACCCTTCATACCATCTAAAAGATATGCGTGGGCAATACGGTCTCTACGTAAACTATTTACAACAATTTTTGCAACAGTCGGTTGAACGTCCGATAGTTGTGTCCAGCTTTTCAACACCTATATCACTCACTTACTACGTATATAAATTTATTAATAAACCTTTAATTTCACCGATACTACTTAAAATATCAAGCCTGTTCTTTTCCTTATTCATTACATCTCCCGTTAAAGAAAGTAATGCTTCATCTATTTGATGTACAAGTTGTAGCTGCCTTGCTTGTCCATCTTGCGTCCAATGATAAGATTGATTAAGTTCCATACCGAATTCAACCGTTTCTTCCATAAATCGCTTTACTAACGTTTTGTATTTTGCTAAGTCTTGAAACGTCCTTGAATTACTAAGACGATCCCCTGCATTATTAATATCGTGCATTAGCAACTGTAATTGATTAGACTTTAATTTGGAATCATGTTTTTGTAACATATCTCCAAATACTGCCTTTTTATTTGATCCGTTAGGTTGTTCTACTCTATTTTTATCTAAACCTGTCCGGAATTCTGATGTTATCTTCATTTTAGTCCTGCTTCCTTTCTAACTAAATAACAGAAAGGGCAGCTTAGTTAGCCGCCTATATTAATACTGCTGAAACTCTTCAACAGGAAGTACAAATACAGTAGCGCCGCCCACTTCTACTTCAACTGGGTACGGTACATAAGAATCTGCGTTTCCACCCATTGGTGATACAGGAGCAACAAGCTGCTGTCGATGTTGGCAATTTTCTTTAATAATATCTAAAGCTTTTTGTACCCGTACATCTTCAGTTCCAATCATGAAGGTTGTATTACCAGACTTAAGAAATCCACCCGTACTAGCTAACTTTGTAGCTCGAAAGTTATGTTCCACTAACGCATTTAGAAGCTTATTACTGTCTTTATCCTGTACAACAGCCATAATAAGTTTCACCTACATCCCCTCCATTTTACCATTAATTAGGCAGTTCTTCACTGACTCATTTTTGGAAATTCTCCTTGATGGTTTGAATAAATATAGCCTTTACTTCTTCATAAACTGATTCTAAATCTTTAGAAGCATCAACTAGTACACAACGGTTTTTGAATTTTTCCATTACGAGGTGATAACCTTTTCTTACTTTATAATGGAAATCAATAGTTTCTTCATCTAAACGATTGATTTCACGATTATTATTCGCTGCAATTCTTCGAAGTCCTTCTTCTGGTTCCACATCAAAATAAATTGTTAAATTCGGCATATGCTTTTGTGTGGCAAATTCATTTATTTTTAATATTTCATCTATCCCTAGTCCTCTAGCATATCCTTGATAAGCTAACGAGCTATCAATAAAACGATCACAAAGTACAATACTGCCCTTTTCGAGTGCAGGTAGAACTTTTTCAACTAAATGCTGTCTTCTAGCAGCAGCGTATAGTAAAGCTTCTGTTCTAGCATCCATCTTCGTATTGTCACAATCTAAAATAACAGCTCTAATTTGCTCAGCAATTGATATTCCACCAGGTTCGCGAGTTAATAAAATATTCAATTCGTTACTAAAATCTTTTGCAAGTCTTTGGATGACTGTTGTTTTTCCAGCTCCTTCAGGTCCTTCAAAAGTTATAAATAGTCCGTTCACTGATGTAACTCCTTTTCTATATAAAAAACATATATTTTTCGATATTTCGCTAATTCCTTCCCCTGAAGTTTAGCACCTTGTTCAGATAATGTTGTAATATACTCAATTATTTCTTTTGTTATTACTTCCCCTTTATACAAAACTGGAATACCAGGTGGATATGGGACAATTGTTTCCGCACTAACTTTCCCCTCGCTTTGTAGGAGATCGCACTCTACTTTTCTAAACATGTACTGTTTATCTAGCGGAATGTGTAAAGTACTAAGTTTCCTTATTGACTTATCTACAAAATTTAAAGGATTTGGAGATTCTTTTCTATTATCTCCTTTTAAATGAACTGCTTTCCTTATTTTATTAATCATACCATGAAAATGTTCTTCCGTGCTCAATGGCAAGATAAAAAGTACATTTTGTAAGTCCGCTAATTCTGGAAATATATTTTCTGACTCTAGTAAACTTTGTAATTGATACCCTGACAATCCTACGGTTGACCGAAGAATAATTTTAAGTGGATCCATTTTAACATTTTCTTCCGATTCCACAATTTCAATTTCTTCTATTGTACTTATCTCTTCTTTTAAATTATTTATTTTTTCTATTAGTAGGCTAGACTGTTCCCGAAAATTGGAGATATAAGCTCTTGCTAAATCTAGCGAAGCCATAATAGGATAGGACGGACTACTTGATTGTAACATCCGGAGATAATATTCCACTCGATCTCGGTTTACGAGGTTTCCTTGCATATGTAGAAATGAGCCCATTGTCATCGCAGGTAATGTTTTATGTGCTGAGTGAATGACAATATCTGCTCCACATCGAATAGCACTTGAAGGGAATGGGTCACCTATGACGAAATGAGCTCCATGTGCTTCATCCACTAAAACGGGAATATTGTAATCATGTGCCTTTTCAATTATTTTTGTTAAAGGAACGGTTAATCCGTAATAATTAGGATTTGTTATAATAAGGCCACTAACGTTATTATATTGGTCTAATGCCTCCTCTAACGATTCGAGTGTAATGGAAGTAGATACACCGATCATTTGATTATACTCAGGCATGATAAAAATTGGCTCTGCTCCAGCTAATTCTATTCCATTTAAAATAGATTTATGGCAGTTTCTTTGAACGAGTACTTTACTTCCTCTTTCACAATTGGCAAGAATCATTGCTATATTTCCTACCGTCGAGCCGTTCACAAGAAAATATGTACGTTCGGATCCATACAATTGAGCAGTTAATTGCTGTGCTTCTTTTATTATTCCTTGTGGGTCATGTAAATCGTCCAGACCAGTAATTTCGGTAGCATCAATTTTTAAAATATTATCAAAAAATCGCCTACCTTCCTTCGGAAATACTGTACCATATTTATGACCTGGAACATGTCCTGATATTGGTTTTTTTTCAAAATGATTCATTAATGTAGAAAATATAGGAGTGTCTATATCGTTTTTACTTTTACTATTCATCTTTTTTCTATTCCTTTTTTTATTTTATTATAACAAGTTATTAACCTCTTATTGTATAAAGTAAACAAGTTAGTATTTTATTACAAAAATAAAAGCCCTTTTAAAGGACTTTTTTAAGAATACATTTTGGGGAGGCTTATCTTTCTTAGTTGTTGTACATAATATTTATATTTTGGATCGTCTGTACTTGTATTTAACATATCTTTCTCGCAATCCAAACATATAAATTCTGTATAAAGATGTAA
Organism: Sutcliffiella cohnii; assembly: GCF_002250055.1. NCBI lineage: Bacteria > Bacillati > Bacillota > Bacilli > Caryophanales > Bacillaceae > Sutcliffiella > Sutcliffiella cohnii. Next base: position 4,634,263 of record NZ_CP018866.1, on the reverse strand, counting down.
ACCTCTATATTTTATCTCTTCACATATAATACACGTTTCCCCAACGGATGAACGAATACTTTGATTCATTTCTCCACCTCCATCAACTATTTTGCCCTAAACATGCTTTATATATACAAGACTTTTAACTTTGTAGTTTGATTATCTTATATAAAGTGTATGACGTTGCTACTAGTCTGTGTCTGTCTTGATTACAAATAAACTTATTAGTAAAAAACGGAAGTGTTAGCCAAGCGCAAAATTTTTGATAACCCTTCTAGTATTTAAGTTGGTCCATACCCAAAGAAGGGGGGTCTCGACATTCTGGTAGGAGATAAAGGAAACACGGTGAATGCGTTAGCATGAACCGATGTTGACTTATCGTACGGACAGAATGGGAAGTTTGTTAGCCGCTAACGCCTGGAACTAGACAACAAAAAAACGTTCAGCGCCTACTAGCACTAAACCGTTTTTTTCTTTTGCCTGGCGACGTCCTACTCTCACAGGGGGACAGCCCCCAACTACCATCGGCACCGAAGAGCTTAACTTCCGTGTTCGCCGTTGGCGCCCGATAAGCTTCGAATCTCTTCGTCAGCTCTGCCGCTCCGGTCCTCATGTACCCTCGCAAACGTACACTCCGGTCCTCACGGCCTTCGCTTCCTCGATCTTCTCGCTTCTCTGGCATCATCGGGAGTGTACTGTTTTATTTTCTATTCCATTTTAATATTATTTACTTTTCGACCTTCGGTCGTTCCCATACCGAACAAAGTAGAAAAGTGGAAGGCGTTCGATCAGCGGCGTACAAACTGGACTATTCTGGTAGGAGATAAAGGAAACACGGTGAATGCGTTAGCATGAACCGATGTTGACTTATCGTACGGACAGAATGGGAAGTTTGTTAGCCGCTAACGCCTGGAACTAGACAACAAAAAAACGGTCAGCGCCTATTAGCACAAAACCGTTTTTTCCTTTTGCCTGGCGACGTCCTACTCTCACAGGGGGACAGCCCCCAACTACCATCGGCACCGAAGAGCTTAACTTCCGTGTTCGCCGTTGGCGCCCGATAAGCTTCGAATCTCTTCGTCAGCTCTGCCGCTCCGGTCCTCATGTACCCTCGCAAACGTACACTCCGGTCCTCACGGCCTTCGCTTCCTCGATCTTCTCGCTTCTCTGGCACCATCGGGAGTGTACTGTTTTATTTTCTATTCCATTTTAATATTATTTACTTTTCGACCTTCGGTCGTTCCCATACCGAACAAACTAAAAAACGGTCAGCGCCTATTAGCACTAAACCGTTTTTTTCTTCTGCCTGGCGACGTCCTACTCTCACAGGGGGACAGCCCCCAACTACCATCGGCGCTGAAGAGCTTAACTTCCGTGTTCGGTATGGGAACGGGTGTGACCTCTTCGCCTTCATCACCAGACATATTTAGTTGAAAGAATTGTTCTTTCAAAACTAGATAATATATTTTCATCAAGATCATTCATATCGTTCATTTAAATTGGTTAAGTCCTCGATCGATTAGTATTCGTCAGCTACACGTGTCGCCACGCTTCCACCTCGAACCTATCAACCTGATCATCTTTCAGGGATCTTACTAGCTTGCGCTAAAGGAAATCTCATCTTGAGGGGGGCTTCATGCTTAGATGCTTTCAGCACTTATCCCGTCCGCACGTAGCTACCCAGCTATGCCTTTGGCAAGACAACTGGTACACCAGCGGTGCGTCCATCCCGGTCCTCTCGTACTAAGGACAGCTCCTCTCAAATTTCCTACGCCCACGAC
>NZ_CP018866.1:4610000-4627500 GCF_002250055.1 Sutcliffiella cohnii | reverse complement strand
ATTAAGGAAAAATAAGAATAATGCTCCGATCATTAGCTTAATAACTCCTTGACCTATAAATCGCACTGGTTTAATAGGTGCGCCAACAAGTAGCAATAATAGTATTATTCCAGCTAACACTCCAATAATAATATATGTTTCCAATCGTCCTTCCCCCTAAAAAGCTTGTACTAAAGTATATGTCGCCTTTTAGTATTCAGAACTAAATATTTACAATTCTTATTATCCATTTAGCAAACTATTATAGTAACTACACAAAAAAAGAAAAGGAGCAATTTTGCTCCTTTTAATTTCGGTTATGACGTACTCTTACTTCTTTCAATAGAAATAAGTATTTCGCTTCTTCTATTTTCATTTTACAAATCACATCTTCAGATGGATCTAAACTTTTTTCTAAAATTGCCTTTTGCGTATTCCATGTTTTCTTATTAGCTTCAATCATATTTAGCAGTTTTTCATCATACTTTTTTTTCAGTTTATCTTTCTTACGAAAAAACATGGGTGTAAACTCCTTATAGCCGATCAGTTTATATTTCTCTTCTTCCTTCTAACGCTTTAGATAATGTTACTTCATCCGCATATTCTAAATCCCCGCCAACTGGCAAACCGTGAGCAATTCTCGTCAACTTAATACCTGAAGGTTTTAACAACCTCGAAATATACATTGCGGTTGCTTCACCTTCTATATTAGGGTTAGTAGCTAGTATTACTTCTTGTACTTCATTATCTTGGAGTCGTTTTATTAGTTCAGCGATTTTAATATCCTCTGGCCCAATTCCATCCATTGGAGATATTGCCCCATGTAAAACATGATATTGACCACTGTACTCTTTCATTTTTTCCATCGCAATTACATCTTTTGTTTCTTGTACTACACATATAGTACTACGATTCCTATGTTGGTCTTCACAAATATAGCATGGGTCTTTATCTGTAATATGCCCACAAACGGTGCAATAAGATAAGTTTCGTTTTGCATTAACAAGTGCTTTAGCAAAATCTAATACCGTATCTTCTTTCATATTTAATACAAAAAAAGCCAGTCGGGCCGCCGTTTTCGGCCCAATCCCTGGCAATTTCATAAAACTATCTATTAGTTTTGATATAGGCTCAGGATAGTGCATTTAGAATCCTCCTAGAACATTCCAGGCATATTCATTCCTTTAGTGAATTGGCCCATTGTCTCGTTTGTTAAATCTTCCATTTTCTTTAACGCATCATTTGTTGCAGCTAACACTAAGTCTTGTAGCATTTCAATATCTTCTGGATCTACTACTTCTTCTTTTATCTTAACGTCAATTACTTCTTTTTGACCGTTAACAACTACGGTAACCATCCCGCCACCAGCTGTACCTTCCATTGTTTTTTCTGCAAGCTCTTCTTGAGCCTTCGCCATATCCTTTTGTAATTTTTGCATTTGTTTCATCATTTTTTGCATATTTCCCATTCCGCCACGCATCATAATCTATTTCCTCCTAAAGTTATTCTTGAATTTCAAGTAATTCTATTCCCACTAGCTTTTTTGCTTCTTCAACAAGAGGGTCTACTTCCTCTTCTGATTTATTAGAAGCTTTTTGGCCTTGTAAGAACGATTCCCTAATACTTTGCCATTGTTCAGCTGGAACAGCTATCATTTCAAGGCTATTTCCTGTAAGTTCATATATTATATGTTCTATATTACTTTTTACTTGTTCCTCTGTCGCCATTTGACAATGTATTTCATATTTAAATTTTAACACAAATGCTTGGTTAGCTGCAGCAACAGGTTCACTATCATTTAATAAGGCTGCATGCGAAACTTTGTTTTGTCGTTTCAATGTATCTAATAGGTTTGGCCAACTACGTTTAATGGTTTCTAAATTTTCTCTAGTTGCTGATTTTAAAATTTCGTTTATTCTTCCGACCGCCGGCTTAAATGAATTTCGATTTCCTTGCCTTGGTGTTGCTTTCGGATTGTCTTTCTGTTCTTGAACAACTGGATTTTTCGTTAAATCCATCACCCTTTTTTCAAGCTGTTGGACCTTTTGAAGAAGTGAATTCACTTCTTCTTGATTGGCTGATTCTACTGGGCCTGCTGAGTGTTTACACAGTTTAACAACGGCAACCTCTAAAAAAATTCTAGGATGATTTGTCCATTTCATCTCTTGTTGACTTTTATTTAATATGTCAATCGTTTCGTATATAGCTTCGGAAGAGAATTGCTCAGCAAATTGTTGAAATTTATCATCCACTTGTACTAAATCTAAAATAGAATCTAAATTAGGGGCTGCTTTATATAGAAGCATATCTCTAAAATAAAAGATTAAGTCTTCAAGGAAGCGTACAGGGTCTTTCCCAAGTTGGAACAGAGAGCTAAGAGCATCTAATGCGCGACTAACGTCTTTATCGTTTATAGCTCCTACTAATTCTGTTAAAAAGGATTGAGAAACTGATCCTGTAATCGAAAGGGCATCTTGAATGGTTAAGTTACCGTCACTAAATGAGATTGCTTGGTCTAATAAACTTAGCGCATCCCTCATTCCACCTTCTGCAGCCCTTGCTATAATGGAGAGAGCATTCGGTTCCACCGAAATGTTTTGTGCGTTTATAACGGTTTCCATTCTTCCCACGATAGCTTCTGCAGTAATCCTTCTAAAGTCAAAACGTTGACAACGAGAGATAATGGTTAAAGGTATTTTATGTGGTTCTGTTGTAGCTAGTATAAAAATAACATGTTTTGGTGGTTCTTCTAATGTTTTTAATAAAGCGTTAAAAGCTCCAATAGATAACATATGTACTTCATCTATAATATAAACTTTATACTTTACAGCACTTGGTGCAAACTTTACTTTATCTCTTATATCACGTATTTCATCAACACCGTTATTTGATGCAGCATCAATTTCAATCACGTCAGCAATAGACCCGTCGGTAATCCCTTTACACGAAGGGCATTCATTACAAGGTTCTGAAACTGGAGCTCGCTCACAGTTTACTGCTTTCGCTAATATTTTTGCAGCACTTGTTTTTCCCGTTCCCCTCGGTCCAGAAAATAAATACGCATGAGAAAATTTCTGTTGGAGCAAGGCGTTTTGTAACGTTTTCGTAATATGCTCTTGTCCAACGACATCTTCAAAAAGTTGCGGACGAAAAACACGATATAAAGCTTGATATGCCATGAATATGCCCCCTTCCATTTCTCATTCAATTTATTATACCTTATGGGTTACATAGATTCAAAGCCTTTAAGTTGTACTTATCCTTCAAATCTTTAATTATAATTACCCAATGAGCTTGCCTATTGGCTAACCGGAAAAGTGGGATGAGGAGTATAATGTCCGCTCCATTCACGGTTCGAAATCCAAAAAGGTAAAAGGTTGTAGCTCTTCAAAGTCGAACCTCCCATTTTCATGCGCCATGGTGCAAATTTACTTGCATGGATGTGTCTCCTTGAAAACATGAAAAAACTCACCTATTTTATTAGGTGAGTTGTTCTTAAGTATAACTGCCGTGCACCTTCTGTCGATTAACCGCCATAGGCGTTACTTAAGCAGTTAGCTCGGCTCAGGCAACCCTGCGGCACATGGGATGATCCGCTTAATGCTGCTTCCTTCCGGACCTGACATAGTTCACGGGTTCCCATTGCGCAGGACCCAAGCGTCAACACCACTTACTTAAGGCAGCCCTACAGCCTGTTAACCTCGAGAAGGGATTCGGCCTCGCTAGAGCGGATTGCGAGTACAGGGCACCGCTACCTCCCCGCTTAGCACGGCAAAAGTATAACTATTAGTTATGTGCGTTATTAGTAACGCATAAATAGAGTATATATGTTTTTCATAAAAAAATCAACCTTGTCCACCTGTAAATAATTAGGAGGTTTGATTTTGTTGCTTTTCTTTCTTTTTTCTTTCTCTTAACTGTTTGAAAAAAGTAGATAACATTAATCCACATTCCTCTTCTAATATACCTAGTTCCACATCTGTTTGATGATTAAACCTGTTATCATTTAATAGGTTCATTAATGTTCCAGCACAACCTGCTTTCGGGTCTTTTGCACCGTACACTACCTTTTTTATTCTTGATTGGATAATTGCACCTGCACACATTGGACATGGTTCTAATGTTACATATAGAGTTGTATCTTCTAAACGCCAACTACCTAGCTTTTCACACGCTTCATCGATTGCTAGTATTTCTGCATGAGTGATAGACCGTTGGCTCGTCTCTCTAATATTATGTCCCCTTGCAATTATCTCTCCGTCCTTCACTATTACCGCTCCAATTGGAACTTCCATCTTTTCTAGCGCTTTTTCCGCTTCCTTTATTGCCTCTTTCATAAATACCTCATCTATAGTTTGTTCCATATTCATTTCCTCTCTTTTTTCTACCTATATTTTAACATGATAATCCATACACTAATCAACAATGGGGGTGTACATATGTCACATGCATTGTTAATAATCGATATAATTAATGATTTTCAATTTGGACATGGTGCTGTTCTTGCGGAAAAGACACAAGCTTTTGTTCCGGACCTTTTAGCACTAAAAAAGAAATTAAAAAAATTGAAGATCCCTATTATTTATGTAAATGATCACTACGGGATTTGGCAAGCGGACTACAATAAAATTATTGAAAAATGTTCTAACATACGTAGCAAACATATTATAGATATACTGGAGCCTGAACAAGACGACTTTTTTTTGATTAAACCTAAGCACTCTGCTTTTTATGAAACAGCTCTACATACATTGTTAACTGAATTGAAAATAGATAGCCTTATTTTAACAGGACTAGCAGGTAATATATGTGTTTTATTTACTGCAAATGACGCATACATGAGGGGATACAAACTTTACGCGTTAAAAGACTGCATCGCTTCTAATAATAATCACGATAATTTACATGCTTTAACAATGATGAAAAATGTAATGAAAGCAACGATTGTGACCTCCACCGATATCGTGAATTTACTTGATATAAGAGACTAGCACTTAGCTTTGTCTCTTTTTTACATTAGTTATAATTTACCGCCCTATTCTGTCAACATATATGGTAGAATAATCTGTATCTGTCTAGATATAGAATATCTTGTCGTTTTATGAATGAAGGGGTGCATCTACTTGCAAGCAACACCATTTATTACAGTTGAAGGTCCTATAGGTGTTGGTAAAACATCTTTAGCGAAAAGAATCTCCGAAGAGTTTAATTACCAACTATTAAAAGAAATTGTCGATGAAAATCCATTTTTAGGGAAGTTTTATACGAATATTGATGAGTGGAGCTTTCAAACAGAAATGTTTTTTCTTTGTAATCGCTATAAGCAATTAGAAGATATCGACAAACACTATCTACAAAAGAATCAATCTGTCGTAGCAGATTATCACATAATGAAAAATATTATTTTTGCTAAACGCACTTTAAAGCAAAATCAATACAATAAGTATTTAAAAATTTATCAAATATTAACTGCTGATATGCCAGTACCTAATGTTGTTATCTATTTAAATGCTAGTTTAGATACATTATTGGATCGTATTCAAATGCGAGGTAGAGATATTGAAAAAAATATCGATCCACTCTACTTACAACAATTAAGTATGGACTATGAAGTTGCAATGGAAGACTTTATTAAAGAAAATCCTACTATCCCTGTATTGAAATATAACGGAGATTCCATTGATTTTGTACAACGTGAAGAGGATTTACAACTAATTATTAATCAATTAAAGGAAACTTTGTATAAAGGAGTAATTATTTCATGAATTTAAGAGAAAAGTATGGTATTCCTTCTAACGCTGTTATTACTGTTGCAGGTACAGTTGGTGTTGGAAAGTCTACGATGACAACATCATTAGCACAAGCACTAGGATTTCGCACTTCATTCGAAAAAGTAGATACAAATCCTTACTTAGATAAATTTTACGCTGACTTTGAACGTTGGAGCTTTCATTTACAAGTATATTTTTTGGCAGAAAGGTTTAAAGAGCAGAAGAAGATTTTTGAATATGGTGGTGGCTTTATTCAAGATCGTTCCATTTACGAGGATACAGGGATATTTGCTAGAATGCATTATGAAAAAGGAACAATGACGCCAGTAGATTATGAAACATATACTAGCCTTTTTGATGCAATGGTAATGACACCTTATTTTCCACATCCAGATTTACTAATCTACTTAGAAGGTAGTCTAGATGACATCCTACAAAGAATAGAAGAACGTGGGCGTCCAATGGAGCAGCAAACACCAATTAGTTACTGGGAAGAAATGCATGGTCGTTATGAAAATTGGATCAATAACTTCCACGCTTGCCCTGTTTTACGCCTTAATATTAATGAATATGATGTTCTTAAAGATGCTAATTCCATTGAACCTATTGTTGAGAAAATATCATATTTCATGAGACAGACAGAACTACTAAAAAAATAAAAGAGCAAAAAAATAAAGCCGCCTAATTAGGCGGCTTTTGTCATGTCTGACATAAAAAAATTGTTACTTCTCCAGGTAACAATTTTATCTCCAGATTATGCGTGTAAGGTCATACCTTATAATTATCAAATGGCGGAGGAAGAGGGATTCGAACCCCCGCGGGCTTTAACACCCCTGTCGGTTTTCAAGACCGATCCCTTCAGCCGGACTTGGGTATTCCTCCGTATCGACAAGAAGTAATATATCATATTTAGAAATAGGTTGTCAACAAAATAACAAAACAAAAAGTAGGGATTTCCCCTACCTTTTATTTTGTTCACTATTTCGTAATATATTCTTTATTTCCCATATATGGGCGCAATACTTCCGGAATTAAAATACTACCATCTTCCTGCTGATAATTTTCAATAATTGCAGCGACAGTACGTCCTATTGCTAATCCAGAACCATTCAATGTGTGTACATGCTCTGGTTTTCCATTTTTCTCTCTACGGAAACGGATGTTTGCCCTTCTAGCTTGGAATGCTTCAAAGTTACTGCAAGAAGAAATTTCCCGGTATGTACCGTAGCTAGGAATCCATACTTCAATATCATATTTTTTAGCAGCTGTAAATCCAAGATCTCCAGTACACATGCTCATCACTCGATATGGTAGTCCAAGTAACTGTAATACTTTTTCTGCATTACCAGTTAATTTTTCTAATTCTTCATAAGAATCCTCTGGCCTAACAAATTTCACTAACTCTACCTTATTAAATTGATGCTGACGAATTAATCCTCTCGTATCGCGTCCAGCTGACCCTGCTTCAGAACGGAAACATGCACTAAATGCAGCATAGTTAATAGGTAGTTGCTCACCTGTTAAAATTTCATCTCTGTGTATATTGGTAATCGGTACTTCCGCAGTTGGAATTAAAAAATAATCTTCGCTTTCAATTAAAAAAGCATCTTCTTCAAACTTAGGTAACTGCCCTGTACCTGTCATACTAGCACGGTTAACCATATATGGTGGTAATACTTCTGTATATCCGTGTTCATCTACATGTAAATCTAACATAAAATTAAATAACGCTCTTTCTAATCGAGCTCCTAAACCACGGTAAAATACGAAGCGACTTCCAGTTACTTTTCCTGCGCGTTCAAAATCTAATATTTCTAATTCATCAGCAATATCCCAATGAGGCTTAGGTTCAAAAGAAAAGCTCGGTAACTCTCCCCATTTTCTAACTTCTACATTATCATCTTCCGTTTCTCCAACAGGAACAGATTCATGAGGGATATTTGGGATAGATAATAATAAAAGCTCTAACTTTTCTTCTACTCCTTTTAATTCTTCATCAAGCGCCTTAACCTTATCTCCTACTTCTCGCATTTCTTTAATAAACTGCTCTGCATCTTTCTTCTCTCTCTTTAACACAGCTATTTGCTGTGATACTTCATTACGCTTACTTTTCAACAGTTCTGTCTCAGATAATAACTGACGTCGTCTAACATCTAGGTCTTCAAACTGATTTAAATCCGATAAATCTTCTCCACGGTGCTGTAATTTATTCTTTACATCCTCGAAGTTATCTCTTAAAAATTTTAGATCCAACATAATTTTTTCCTCCTTTTTTTAAAAAAATACAAAAAACTCCCGTCCCCTAAATAGGGACGAGAGTCTAATACCCGTGTTGCCACCCTTGTTGAAAGGAAAAACACCTTCCTTTCCACTCCATTTGATAACGGCTTTTTAACCGAAAAGTCTTACTTAACTAGCCTAATAGTAGTTCGGACTTTTGCTCAAGGATGGATTCACAAGGTTTATTCACTGGTTTGCACCAACCACCAGCTCTCTTAGAATAAAGATCTTGTTACTATTTCCTATCAACGCTGTAATGATATTTTGTTATTAACGAATAATTTACTATAAGTTTAACTTACTTGCAATAGTTTTATTCATTAATTTACTTTTGATTCTTTCACCATGTTAACAAAGTATTGTGTAATACGGTGATCTTCTGTTAATTCTGGATGAAACGAACAACCAAGAAATTGGTCCTGTTTTGCGGCTACAATTCTCCCGTTATGTTTACATAGTACTTCAACGTTTTCCCCTACTTCAACTATGTGAGGTGCACGAATGAAAACTCCAACGAAATCATTAGCAATACCAGCAATCGTTAATTCTGCTTCAAAGCTATCTACTTGGCGTCCGAAAGAGTTACGCTCTACCGTTACGTCCATAACGCCTATATGTGGTTCTGAGTAACCTACAATGTTTTTAGCTAATAGTATTAAACCAGCGCATGTACCAAACATTGGTTTTCCGGATTGTGCAAACTGTTTAAGTGGTTCCATAAATTGATATTTATCAATTAAACGACGCATGGTCGTACTTTCCCCACCTGGCATGATAAGTCCATCTACTTCTTGTAACTGTTCTGCTTTTTTGATAACGACCGCTTCTGCACCAGATGCTTCTACAGATCGTATATGCTCACGAACAGCTCCTTGTAGTCCAAGTACTCCTATTTTCACCATTAATAAAAACTCCTTTGTTACACGTTGAGTACATAAATTGCATATATTGTTTGTTTGATGTAAAGGCGGCTAAAACTGGCCGCCTTCGCTTTTCTTATTGTCTAGCTCTGGGCGCTATCGGCTCGAGGTCACAAGTCAATCACTTCCGAAGGGCAAAAAGCGCCCTTCTACAGCGCTTGTCTTGTGCTTGTCGCCGATAAGCGAGCGCCCTCCGCTTTTCGTATTGTCTAGCTCTGGGCGCTATCGGCTCGAGGTCACAAGTCAATCACTTCCGAAGGGCAAAAAGCGCCCTTCTACAGCGCTTGTCTTGTGCTTGTCGCCGATAAGCGAGCGCCCTCCGCTTTTCGTATTGTCTAGCTCTGGGCGCTATCGGCTCGAGGTCACAAGTCAATCACTTCCGAAGGGCAAAAAGCGCCCTTCTACAGCGCTTGTCTTGTGCTTGTCGCCGATAAGCGAGCGCCCTCCGCTTTTCGTATTACCAGCCGCGATCTTGCATGCGGTTTTCTGGTAGTAGTGTAGAAATCTCGATACCTTTCATTGCGCTTCCTAGACCTTTAGAAAGATGAGCAATTAATTCATAGTCTTGATAATGAGTCGTTGCTTCTACAATAGCACGTGCGAATTTAGCAGGGTTGTCTGATTTGAAAATTCCAGATCCTACGAAAACACCATCTGCTCCTAATTGCATCATTAATGCAGCATCTGCAGGAGTAGCAACTCCACCAGCTGCAAAGTTAACTACCGGTAAACGCCCAAGACGTTTAATTTCTAATAATAATTCAAATGGTGCACCTAATAATTTTGCTTCTGTCATAATTTCGTCTTCACTCATATGAACTACTTTTCTTACTTGTGCATTTACTTTACGAATATGACGAACAGCTTCAACGATATTACCTGTTCCTGGCTCACCTTTTGTACGAAGCATCGAAGCTCCTTCTCCAATACGACGAGCTGCTTCTCCTAAATCACGGCAACCACATACAAACGGAACTGTGTATGGACGTTTATCTAAATGGTATTCTTCGTCAGCTGGAGTTAACACTTCACTCTCATCGATGTAGTCAACACCCATTGCCTCTAACACTTTTGCCTCTACAATATGACCAATTCGAGCTTTTGCCATTACTGGAATAGAAACAGCATTCATTACATCCTCAACAATTGTTGGATCTGCCATTCTAGCTACTCCACCTGCTGCTCTAATGTCTGCAGGTACTCTTTCTAATGCCATTACAGCTACAGCACCAGCTTCTTCTGCAATTTTAGCTTGTTCTGCATTAACAACGTCCATAATAACGCCGCCTTTTTGCATTTCAGCCATACCACGTTTTACACGTTCTGTTCCTTTTTGACTCATTTTAAAATCCCCCTCTATGTATATTGATATTATTTGGACAGTGTTGTCCTAATTGTTTTCATTCTGTTCTTTATTTTACCTTAATTTTTATAAAAATCCTAATATATTTCTATATAAATAAAAACAAACTCATTCAATAAGTAAAATTACGTCTTGTAACGTTCGTAATTAATCGCCTCTTTTAAAATATGTTTCATTCACTTTATAGAAAAAAGCTATTTAAGGAAGTATTTACTCCCTTTAAATAGCTTTTTCTAGAGGATTTTAGAACCATCCTTTAACGGTACTAGCTACACTAGACCAGATATCTCCAAAGAAGCCTCCAATTCCTCTCATAACAAGTACGAACCAGTTTGCTTTTTGTACATCTGCCACAGTTACTACGTCTACTGTTCCAACTGACCCATCATCATAAAGATACCCTAAGTCTTGTCCACCAGTATATTCAACAGTGAAATATCCTATTTTCGTTCCTTTTTCTATCGGTGCGATTAATTCACCATTTTCATTTAATAGTTCTTCATTTATTACGAAAACTGGTTCAAATTGTTCTTCTTCCCCACGTTTCACCATCATATTTAATGGTTCTACTGTAGCAATCTCAACTTCTTTATCTTTCCCTTTAATTACAGGTAATGTAGTTTCTTCCGGTTGATATCCTTCAGGGAACAACTCAACTAAATTAAAATTATCTAAACCATAGCTAAACATTCTAGCAGTTTCTAAAAAACGGAATGCTTGAGGTGGTAATTGCTCCGTATTACTCTCATCCTTTGTTGCATTCATAACTACAGTAATTAATCTTTTACCATTATGTTCTACCGTTCCAGTAAAACAATAACCAGCATTTAACGTACTTCCAGTTTTAAGTCCATCAACTACAGCGCCATCTTTATTAAATGCGTATCTTTCCGTTGAAACCATCCAGTTCCAGTTAGGCATGTCAATAGCGTCGCTAGTACCTTCTCTGAAAACCTTTTTCGGAATACTTGCAGTTTCTAATATTTCCGGGAAATCATGAATTAGATGGTAGGCTAACTTTGCAGTAGCACGTGCAGATAATCTTGTTTCAGCATCAGGAGCCGTTCCTTCTGGATGATAACCACCCATATCTTCATTATTTAAACCTGTCGAGTTAATGAATTCGTAATCTTCTAATCCAAGCTCTCCAGCTTTTTCATTCATCATTCGTACGAAATTCGTCTCAGAACCTGCAACCATTTCAGCTAATGCAATTGTCGCTCCATTTGCTGAATAAATTGCCATCGCTTCATAAAGTTCCCTTACACTATATACTCCGTCTCTTCTAAGTGGAACATTTGATAAAGCTGGGTATTGTTGAGATATATGATAAACTACCTCACTTACTTCATATTCATCATCCCATGCTAGTTTTCCATCGTGAATTGCTTCTAATAAAAGATACTCTGTCATCATTTTAGTCATACTTGCAACAGGAAGCAGTGTATCAGCATTTTTATCATATAAAACTTTGCCAGTTTCAAAATCTATTAAAATAGCTGCGCTAGCATTTATATTTAACGTATCAACCTCTTCTGCATTTGCAGGAATCGTAACAGCAGTTGTTAGTAAAGCTATTGTTATTAAACTTACAAACAATTTGTGTAAATAGCTTATTTTTTTCACGTTTTTAAACCTCCATCTTTTTTTTCACATAGGTGTTATTTTAACATAAAGTTATCAAAAAAAATAGACAGGGAAAGATTTGTAAGTCTTCACCTGTCTATTTTAGACTAAAGTCCTAATTTATTATGTTACAGAATAGTTAGGTGCTTCTTTAGTAATTTGAACATCATGTGGATGGCTTTCTCTTAATCCAGCACCTGTCATTTTTATGAATTGGGAATTTTCCCTTAAAGCTTGTAAATCAGCAGTTCCACAGTATCCCATACCAGATCTGATTCCACCTATTAGTTGGTAAATTGTTTCATGAACCGGCCCTTTATAAGGGATTCTTCCTTCAATCCCTTCAGGTACAAACTTTTTATTATCTTCTTGGAAATATCGGTCTTTACTACCTTTTTCCATAGCGGCAATGGAGCCCATACCACGATATACTTTAAATCTTCTTCCTTGATAGATTTCTGTTTCACCTGGACTTTCCGTTGTTCCAGCTAACATACTACCTAACATAACTACATGGCCTCCAGCAGCTAGTGCTTTCACGATATCTCCAGAGTACTTTATCCCACCATCAGCAATAATAGGTACTCCAAATTTCCTCGCCTCCGTAGCACAATCATACACGGCAGTAATTTGAGGTACTCCGACACCAGCAACAACACGAGTTGTACAAATAGACCCAGGTCCGATACCAACTTTAATGATATTTGCACCCGCTTCAATTAATGCCCTAGTCGCTTCTCCAGTAGCAACATTTCCTGCAATAATATTTAAGTCAGGATATTGTTCGCGAATTTTTGAAACAGTACTTAGTACACCTTGTGAATGTCCATGAGCAGTATCTACTACGATAACATCAACGCCTGCTGCAACTAGTTTTTCAACTCGTAGCATCGTATCTCCTGTAACACCAACAGCAGCACCAACAATTAATCTACCTTGCTCATCTTTTGCTGAGTGCGGAAATTCAATTACTTTTTCGATATCTTTAATCGTTATTAACCCTTTTAATACTCCGTCTTCATCTACTAACGGAAGCTTTTCAATTTTATATTTTTGTAAAACCTTTTCCGCCTCTTCTAAAGTCGTTCCTACTGGGGCTGTTACTAAATTTTCTTTTGTCATGACATCACTTATTTTAATGGAGAAGTCTTGAATAAAACGCAAATCTCTGTTCGTAAGAATTCCAACTAATTTTTGCTCTTCGTCATTATTTACGATTGGAACACCAGAAATTCTATATTTACCCATTAAATGTTCTGCATCATATACTTGATGATCTGGTGTTAAATAAAATGGATTAGTAATAACTCCGCGCTCAGATCGCTTAACTTTATCTACTTGCTCCGATTGCTGCTCAATTGACATATTTTTATGGATTATACCTAAACCACCTTGTCTAGCCATCGCAATTGCCATTTGTGCTTCTGTTACAGTATCCATACCAGCACTAATAATTGGAATGTTTAACTTTAAAGTATCTGATAATTGTACAGATAAATCGACATCTCTTGGAAGTACCTCTGACTTTGCCGGCACTAATAAAACATCATCAAACGTTAAGCCTTCTTTTTCGAATTTACGTTCCCACATGACAAAAAATCCCCCTTTATAGGAAAAAATATTATTAGTAGATTAACAACTGGTTAAAATACTGTCAAGGACAACAGGATATGTTAGATTTTTCAGATAAATTATCTTTAAGGAGAATACTAAAATGAAAACCGATATTGCCCTTCTTTACCAATCATTTCAATCAACGGATGTAGTGCAGTCAAACTTGTTTAATTGCTATAAAAAGAAAAACATTCAGCAAGCGGAGCAAAAAAGCTACGAAAATGTTTATAGTTTTATTTATTTTATTGAACACGGATTAACGTATTATCAATCAGCTAAAACAGCTCCTTTATCTATCCGACCAGTACTACTCTTTTATGGAATGATTCAACTATTAAAAGCTTGTTTATTAACTGTTGACCCTTTATATCCTGAAACAACATCAGTATTAGCACATGGTGTTTCAACGAGAAAAAGAAAGAAACAAGGTTATTCTTTCCTACAAGACGAAGTAAAAATTCAAAAAAACGGACTTTTTACGCACTTTTCCGACAAAATGTTTCATGTGAAACAACTGGAAGGTACAAAATACACGATGAAGCAACTTCTTTCTTCTGTCCCTGAGTTAGAACTTCCATTCCGATACATTGAAAAATCTTCACCTTTTTATAAAATAGGTACTCTTAACAGTGAGCAGTATGAGATACCAGCAACTATATTAGATCACTATAAAATGACACATGATAGGTTCGTACAATATGTAGAACATAATACACCTTTGCAATTTAAAGCTGGTAGTGAGGCAGAAAAGGTCTTTATTTTCACAGGAGAGATACGTATTATAAATTCAGCCCCACTATATATTAATTTTTCAAATGAATCCATTTACTTTCCTAAGAATAAGCAATTGTTATGGGAGCTTTCCGATACGCTCATTCATTATTTAGTTTTATATAATTTAAGTATGGTTTGCCGTTACGAAACAGAATGGTGGGGTGAGTTAATACACACGTTTCATAGCAGTGATTTAACGTATATTACAAACTTTCTACACATTACTGAGGAAAAAATTCCTTATATTCTTTATGAATTTATAAAGAAACAATTTGATTGTGTTTAAATGGAATTCATCTTCATCATTTAGTGAGTAAAGGGGACATTTTAGGTCAATGTCAATGCTTACTTGCCGTTTTAATGTAACATGATTATTTTTATTGGCTACGACTTACAATAAGAGTTTTTTATGATTAACAAGTTTTTTACTTTTTTATTCCCTTTACAATAATTTTAAAATGGTTCAGCGTTTAAAAGCGCTAAACCATTTTTTCTCTTGTCCGGCAATATTCTATTATCATAGGGATACAGTATCCGACACCTAAGAGCTTACCTTCTGTGTCTCCATGGCTCCCGATGAAGTTTCATGTTCTCCCTAGTCAGCTCTGCCGCTCCGGTTCTCACGGCCTTCTCTCCTTTCTGACGCCATCGGGGTTTATTTTACTATTTCTTTTTACAATTCCAATATTATTTACCTTCCTTCCGATCGTCCCTATACCGAACAAAGTAGAAAAGTGGAAGGCGTTCGATCAGCGGCGTACAAACTGGACTATTCTGGTAGGAGATAAAGGAAACACGGTGAATGCGTTAGCATGAACCGATGTTGACTTATCGTACGGACAGAATGGGAAGTTTGTTAGCCGCTAACGCCTGGAACTAGACAACAAAAAAACGGTCAGCACCTATTAGCACTAACCGTTTTTTCTTTTGCCTGGCGACGTCCCACTCTCGCAGGGGGACAGCCCCCAACTACCATCGGCACCGAAGAGCTTAACTTCCGTGTTCGCCGTTGGCGCCCGATAAGCTTCGAATCTCTTCGTCAGCTCTGCCGCTCCGGTCCTCATGTACCCTCGCAAACGTACACTCCGGTCCTCACGGCCTTCGCTTCCTCGATCTTCTCGCTTCTCTGGCACCATCGGGAGTGTACTGTTTTATTTTCTATTCCATTTTAATATTATTTACTTTTCGACCTTCGGTCGTTCCCATACCGAACAAACAAAAAAACGGTCAGCGCCTATTAGCACAAAACCGTTTTTTCTTCTGCCTGGCGACGTCCTACTCTCACAGGGGGACAGCCCCCAACTACCATCGGCACCGAAGAGCTTAACTTCCGTGTTCGCCGTTGGCGCCCGATAAGCTTCGAATCTCTTCGTCAGCTCTGCCGCTCCGGTCCTCATGTACCCTCGCAAACGTACACTCCGGTCCTCACGGCCTTCGCTTCCTCGATCTTCTCGCTTCTCCGACGCCATCGGGGATGTACTGTTCTATTTTTCTATTCAATCCAATATTATTTACTTTTCGACCTTCGGTCGTTCCCATACCGAACAAACTAAAAAACGGTCAGCGCCTATTAGCACTAACCGTTTTTTCTTCTGCCTGGCGACGTCCTACTCTCACAGGGGGACAGCCCCCAACTACCATCGGCGCTGAAGAGCTTAACTTCCGTGTTCGGTATGGGAACGGGTGTGACCTCTTCGCCTTCATCACCAGACATATTTAGTTGAAAGAATTGTTCTTTCAAAACTAGATAATATATTTTCATCAAGATCGTTCATATCGTTCATTTAAATTGGTTAAGTCCTCGATCGATTAGTATTCGTCAGCTACACGTGTCGCCACGCTTCCACCTCGAACCTATCAACCTGATCATCTTTCAGGGATCTTACTAGCTTGCGCTAAAGGAAATCTCATCTTGAGGGGGGCTTCATGCTTAGATGCTTTCAGCACTTATCCCGTCCGCACGTAGCTACCCAGCTATGCCTTTGGCAAGACAACTGGTACACCAGCGGTGCGTCCATCCCGGTCCTCTCGTACTAAGGACAGCTCCTCTCAAATTTCCTACGCCCACGACGGATAGGGACCGAACTGTCTCACGACGTTCTGAACCCAGCTCGCGTACCGCTTTAATGGGCGAACAGCCCAACCCTTGGGACCGACTACAGCCCCAGGATGCGATGAGCCGACATCGAGGTGCCAAACCTCCCCGTCGATGTGGACTCTTGGGGGAGATAAGCCTGTTATCCCCGGGGTAGCTTTTATCCGTTGAGCGATGGCCCTTCCATGCGGAACCACCGGATCACTAAGCCCGACTTTCGTCCCTGCTCGACTTGTAGGTCTCGCAGTCAAGCTCCCTTGTGCCTTTACACTCTACGAATGATTTCCAACCATTCTGAGGGAACCTTTGGGCGCCTCCGTTACTCTTTAGGAGGCGACCGCCCCAGTCAAACTGCCCACCTGACACTGTCTCCCGAGCCGATAAGGCTCGCGGGTTAGAATTTCAATACAGCCAGGGTAGTATCCCACCGACGCCTCCACCGAAGCTAGCGCTCCGGCTTCTCAGGCTCCTACCTATCCTGTACAAGCTGTACCAAAATTCAATATCAGGCTACAGTAAAGCTCCACGGGGTCTTTCCGTCCTGTCGCGGGTAACCTGCATCTTCACAGGTACTATAATTTCACCGAGTCTCTGGTTGAGACAGTGCCCAGATCGTTACGCCTTTCGTGCGGGTCGGAACTTACCCGACAAGGAATTTCGCTACCTTAGGACCGTTATAGTTACGGCCGCCGTTTACTGGGGCTTCGGTTCAAAGCTTCGCGCCGAGGCGCTAACCTTTCCCCTTAACCTTCCAGCACCGGGCAGGCGTCAGCCCCTATACTTCGCCTTACGGCTTCGCAGAGACCTGTGTTTTTGCTAAACAGTCGCCTGGGCCTATTCACTGCGGCTCTCTCGGGCTTTAACACCCTAACAGAGCACCCCTTCTCCCGAAGTTACGGGGTCATTTTGCCGAGTTCCTTAACCAGAGTTCTCTCGCTCACCTTAGGATTCTCTCCTCGCCTACCTGTGTCGGTTTGCGGTACGGGCACCATATTCCTCGCTAGAAGCTTTTCTTGGCAGTGTGGAATCAGGAACTTCGGTACTATATTTCCCTCGCCATCACAGCTCAGCCTTTAGG